>JALWTJ010000262.1 GCA_027082895.1 Hyphomicrobiales bacterium
CCGTTTGCCGTCAGCTCGCCAATGCTGAAGGTGAAGGTAATGCCGGCATTGCCGCCAAACAGTAGCGCCAGCAGGATTTCCAGAACAATGGCAATGAGAACCAGCGGAATCATGCCGATCCACATGGTCTTTCGCGTCACCCGTCCCCCGTGCGAAACGTAACGGGCCATGAATTCACCCATGATTTCCTCCTGTGCCCCGGAACATGATTCTTGCATTCACCGGGTCAAATTTCAACCATTCCCATGTGCGCTGTGCATAACCGTCCAGCCATGCGGCAAAAGGAAAGGGCGCGCCGCGCGGCGCGCTCCCGGCGCATCAGGGGTCTGTCGTACCGCAAAAAATGCCCCCCGGGGCCTCAGTCCCGCAGCAGGTCGTTGATGGAGGTCTTGGAGCGTGTCTGTGCATCCACCCGCTTCACGATCACGGCGCAGTAAAGGGATGGGCCGGGGCTGCCGTCGGGCAGGGGCTTGCCGGGCAAGGAACCGGATACCACCACCGAATAGGGCGGCACTTCTCCGTAAAAGACTTCCCCCGTGCTCCGGTCGATGATCTTGGTGGATTTGCCGATGAACACGCCCATGGAAATGACCGAGCCTTCCCTTACGATCACGCCCTCGACGATTTCGGAGCGCGCACCGATGAAGCAATTGTCCTCGATGATCGTGGGACCGGCCTGCATGGGCTCCAGAACGCCCCCGATTCCCACGCCCCCGGACAGGTGCACATCCTTGCCGATCTGGGCGCACGAGCCCACGGTCACCCAGGTGTCCACCATCGTGCCCGTATCCACATAGGCCCCCAGATTGACGAAGGACGGCATCAGGATCGCCCCGCGCCCGATATGGGCCGAATGGCGCACGATGGCACCGGGAACGGCCCGGAACCCGGCTTCCCGGAAGCGGTTTTCACTCCAGCCGGCAAATTTTGACGGCACCTTGTCCCACCAGGGCGCCCCCCCGGGGCCCCCCTCGATCATCACCATGTCATTGAGCCGGAAGCTGAGCAGTACTGCCTTTTTCAGCCACTGGTTCACCTGCCAGGTGCCGTCGGTACTGCGCTGGGCCACCCGCGCCGTGCCATTGTCCAGCAGGTCAAGGGCCTCTTCGACCGCCGCCCGGATTTCGCCGCCCGTTTCATAGGTCACGCTGTCCCGGTTGTCGAATGCCCTGTTGATCGTATCTTGCAGAGTCCGTGTGCTCATCATGTGTCCTGAACTTTTGGTGTGTGTCGTTGACCAAAGCATAAACAGTTTATTTTAATGTGGGAATTCGGTCTGCAAAACTTTCTGCATGAATGTTGTACGCCGGTATCTGTCACAAATGTCAGGGCGCGCACGCCGTCTTTTGCGGTTGCGCTGATTTGCCCCGGTCAGGAGAAGTTCATGGTCAAGCGCCACCACACCCCCTTGCGTTCCTCCAAGCAGGATATCGAGCAGATCCGCAAGGTGCCGCGAACCGCCCAGACGGAGGCCCCTGCCTATCGGCTGGCCTTCTCCGACGAGGAATTCATGACTTCGGACGAGTTGCGCGGGGTGCGCTTCCAGCTGGAATATCTCAAGCCTGAGCTCTGGTTGCAGGAGCGTGGTGTCAACTCGACGGTGGTCCTGTTCGGCGGCGCCCGCATTCCGGCCCCCGGCAAGGATCCCTGGGCCGCCAAGACCCCGCTCGCCGCCCGGAACCTGAAGAAGAATTCACGCTACTATCAGGAGGCCCGCCGTTTCGCCCAGTACGCATCCCTGATTTCCCGGTCCATGGACCACAAGGAATTCATGGTGGTCACCGGGGGCGGCCCCGGCGTGATGGAAGCGGGAAACCGGGGGGCCTGCGATGTGGACGCCCCCTCCATCGGCTTCAACATCGTCCTGCCCCACGAGCAGGCGCCAAATGCCTGGGTCAGCCCCGAATATTGCTTCAATTTCCACTATTTCGCCACCCGCAAGATTCATTTCTTGCTGCGTGCCAGGGCGGTGGCCATCTTCCCGGGCGGTTTCGGCACCATGGACGAGTTCTTCGAAACCCTGACCCTCATCCAGACCGGCCGCATGGAGCCCATTCCGATCATTCTTTTCGGTTCCGCTTTCTGGAACCGCGTCATCAATCTTGAAGCACTGGCGGAGGAGGGGACCATTTCCCCGGGGGATCTGGACCTGTTTTCCATCGTGGACACTGCCGATGAAGGCTGGTCCATCGTCGCATCCCGTTATGACCTGCCCGCGGTGCGGCTGGCCGAACAACTGGATAGCGAAGAGGAATAGGCCTTCCGGCCCCGATGCCGCAGCACGGGGGCCGGAGGCAATGGTGTCTACTGGTCCTGGTTGGCCACGATATCCAGGTTGAGCAGGGAGCCGGCAATGGAGGGGTTCTGGGCAACGGCCATCATTGCCATGAAGGGAACCGGTTCCTCCGGACGCGCACTGACCTCGATATTGCCCGGGTGTCCCAGGAAGCGCGTGATTTCTGCCAGCGCCTTGGCCTGCAGGTCTTCCGATTCCAGAATGGCAAGGAATTCGGGCAGCTTCTGCGTGATACCCAGAATGACTTCCTTGCGGCTTGCCTCGGAGGTCTGGGCGACAAACCCGATAAAGGAATCGGTGACGCCCAGATCATCGAACCGGATGGACAGGCCGCCAAGACTGAGCTGGCTCATCATGGTCATCATGATCTGCATCCCCGCCATTTCCGCTTCGGAGGAGGAGGGATCCATTTCGCGGCTCTGGCGCCCCATGTCCTGCAGCTGTTTTACAAGGTCAAGCGTGTAACCCAGAAGGTTCATGTTGAGGGAAAGCTGGCCGATGCTTTCGATCCGGAGTGCCAGATCATTGACGGACAGGTCGCCACTGCTCACATCCCATTTGTAGTTGCCACGCATGGACGCATCCAGGGAATCAAGGCCCAGAACCGCCATGCCGCGGGTGACTTCTTCCTTGTCGATCTTGTCGATGGCCCCATGGACACCGTTGATTGCGAAATCCCCTTCGAACACGCTCCGGTCCTCGTTGGCGCGGGTAACCGAAGTGAAGCTTTCCATACGGAACATTTCTTCGCCATCCACCGAAACGGAGGCGGGGCCGATGAAAATCCCTTCATACAGCTGCATGCTGTTCAGGATATCCGCACCCGGATCCGCAAAGATGTGAATGCCGGTGGCCGAAATGTCCTTTACCGAGACGACCGCATCGTCCTCGGAAATGTTGATGTCGTTGAACTCGGCCCTGTCCGCCGTATAGCCATTGTCGGCGGTTTCCGCCACATTGACAAAGGTCACGGTCAGGCCCTTGAGAAACTGGTCGGCCTTGGGCGCCACACCTTCCACCTTCACACCGGTGAGGATCACATTGTCCCCATCCACCTGCGCATCGGCAAACGACAGGCCGAGCCCGGTATCATAATTGAGGGAATTTGCCAGCTTGGTGGCAAAATCCTGTGCATCCAGCGCCAGGGCCATGCCGGGCACCAGGGCCAGGGCCGTACTGATTGCAAAGAGCTTTTGTCCGTAGAATTTCATGCTGTCTCCTGTTGGCATTTGATATGTCGTAACCCGGTTTGCCCCGCCCCTCATGAGGCCGCAATATTCCGGTTCTATCGGTTGATGCTGGCCAGAAAGGCCGCCAGATCATCGGTGATATGGTGAATGTGCTCTGCCCCCTCCGCAGCCCTTCCCAATTCCCATGCGTCCACCTGATCGTGGGAAAAATCCTCGTCTGCCACCACATGAACGGTGGCCATACCCTTCAAGTGCGGCACAAATAGGTTTTTCTCCAGATCATCGAACATTGCCGCTTCTTCTGGTGCAATTTTATGAAAGTTCAGGAAACTTTCAAAGGCGAATTGTTCGGGTTTTGGTACATATCCGGTATCCCTGATGCCAAAGATCCCGTCAAAAAGGTCGGTGGCGCCCAGCCGCGCCAGCACCGCCCGGGCGTGGCTCTGATCCGCATTGGTGAACACATATTTGTTGCCCGGCAGGGCTGCGATATGTTCCACCAGTTCCGGGTTCGGCTGCACGGGGGAATAGTCGATGGCATGGACCGTATCCAGATAGTCCTCCGGGTCCACGTCGTGATGGATCATCAGCCCGTTCAGGGTCGTGCCGTGGTCCCGGTAATAGTCCTTCTGCAGGCGCCGCGCCGCGTCATGCTCCAGCCCCGTCATTTCCATCACATAGCGGGTGATCAGAAGGTCCACCTGCGCAAACAGGTCGCAGGTGCGCGGATAAAGAGTGTTGTCCAGATCAAACACCCATTCCCGCACATGATTCAATGCGCCATTTGCATCATTGGTAAGAGCCAAGGTGCCATTTCCTCCTGTCAGGGGGTAACAAGGGTGCCGGCGCCATAGTCGGTGAACAGTTCGATCAGCACCGCATGATCCACCTTTCCGTTCACGATCACCACCCCTTCCACGCCGTTTTCAATGGCGTTGATGCAGGTTTGCGCTTTCGGGATCATGCCGCCCGTAACGGTTCCATCCGCAATCAGCCCCTTGAGCTGGCCCACATCGAGCTGTTCGATCAGCTTGCCCTGCTTGTCCTGAATTCCGGCCACGTCCGTCAGGATCAGCAGCCGCTTGGCCTTTATGGCCTCGGCAACGGCGCCGGAAAAGGTGTCGGCATTGATGTTGTAGGTTTCCCCGTCGGACCCCGGTGCCACCGGCGCCACCACGGGAATGATGCCGGCCATGGCCATCTGTTCGAGCACGGAACAGTTCACCCTGTCCGGTTCCCCGACGAACCCCAGATCGATGATCTTCTCGATGTTGCTGTCCGGATCGATGCGCGTCTTGCGCGCCTTGCGTGCCATGAGCAGGTTGCCATCCTTGCCGCTCAGTCCCACGCAGGGTTCCCCTTGCGCATTGATCATGGCAACGATCTGCTTGTTGATGGAGCCCGCCAGCACCATTTCCACGATTTCCACCGTTTCCCGGTCCGTGACCCTCAGTCCGTCCTCGAAGGTGGAAACGATGCCCATTCGTTTCAGCATGGCCCCGATCTGCGGCCCTCCCCCATGCACCACCACCGGGTTGACCCCGGATTGCTTGAGCAGGGCGATATCCTTGGCAAAACTCCGCCCCAGATCCTTGTCGCCCATGGCATGGCCACCATACTTGACCACAACGGTCGTCCCCTCATAGCGCTGCATGAAGGGCAGGGCATTGGCCAGAATGGCCGCATCGTGGGAAATGGAGTTCAGCTTGCTCATGTCAACAGGTTCCAGATTGCCGGTCTGTTGCGATGTTTACAACAGGGGAGAAAATATGTCTTGCGATTTTGCGCCGATGCCATCATTTGAATGTTCCGGAGCCGCTGGGCCGGAGGGTGTCCGCCCCCATGCCGCCGGTTCCCCACCCCGCAGGGCGCAGGCTGGTCCGCAGAAACATCCGGATGTGGCACCCGTGAACGGCAAGGCAAGGAGAAAGACGCAATGAAACTGACAATCCTGCTGGCCGGGGAGACCCCGGATGCCCTCATGCCCGCCCATGGCCCCTACGCGCCCCGGTTCGCAGCGATGCTCAACGCCCATGGGGAGACGTTCGGTTTTGACAGTGTAGAGGTGCACCGCAACGCCTCCCTGCCGGACTCGCGGGAACTGGAAGGGGTTATCGTTTCCGGTTCCGCCTTTGGCGCCTATGATACTCCCCCCTGGATGGAGCCCCTGCGCCATTTCATTCGCGATGCCTACCGGCACGGGCTTC
>JALWTJ010000263.1 GCA_027082895.1 Hyphomicrobiales bacterium
GAGGTCAGTTCACCTGTCGGGTGGCGGGCAATGCCGCGCTTTGCCACCATGCGGGCACGCACCAGTTGCAGGGTGATCTGTCCGGCCAGATATTCGTCATGGGCAAGGCGCATGCGGGCGGGGCCGGTCAGGGCGATATCGGCGGGATCACTGGGGCGGTGCACCATGTGCAGTGCCTCATGGAAGGCGGGCCATCCGTTGCGGGCGAGCAGATCCGGCGCTGTCCATTCGGGCAGGGGGGGAATGGCAGCAAGGGCGCTGGCCATCAGGCGGCGCAGCACCTTGGCCGACAGGCCATGGGTCAGCGGATAGACCGGCTCCAGAAGGGGCATGGCATCCCGTTTTTCGGGAGGAAGAACGTAATCGGGATGGGTGATCTGTTTCGTGCCTGCAAACAGGGAGATTTCACCAGATATGTAGCGGGTTTCACCCACGGGCAGGGATTTTTCCACCCACCCGCCATTGTTGCCGAAATAGATCAGGGTGAGTTCTCCCGATTCGTCATGCACCCGCACCCGATGGGGGGAGGAGCGTTTGCCGGGCGGGGCGGGCAGATGTTTGTCCACATGGACGCACAGGGTGCATATCTGTCCGGGTATGGCCCGCGCAATGGAACATTGATGGCGCCGGTCGATTACCCGTTCGGGCATGTGCATGAGCAGATCAACGGTGCTGGGCATTTCGCTTTCATCCATGCGGAAGAAACGCTTGAGCAGATTGTCCAGCTGCGGCCCCACGCCGCGGAACGACCTCAGGGAAGCGAAATAGGGGGTCAGTATTTCGGGGCGGGCCATGGCGGAATTCCAGCTTGGGGTTTCGCGTTGATCATTTTGACGGATACGGGGTGATGGACAGTGTTGAATATCCGGCGGTCAGGTGCAACAAAGGCGCAGTTTTTTCCACCATCGGGCTTGCTGCCGGGTTTGCTGCAAAAACCCCGAGGGTTCTGCTGCAGGTTGTTTCATGCGCGAAAAATCACGAGAATTGCCGCCCTTGAGCAAGGAGGGCAAACGCCTTTTGTATCGGGCAACGCACCGGGGAACCCGTGAACTGGATCTGATGCTGGGCAGTTTTGCCCGGACGCATCTGGCCGGGTTTGACGGGGGGGAACTGGAAACCTTTGCCGCCATCCTGAAACTGGAGGAGACCGATCTTCAGGTCTGGCTTCTGGGCCAGGAGGATATCCCCTCGGGGCCGCTGGCACCCATGTTGCGCCGCATACGGGAGCATTGTCTTGTGGCGGGGGGTGGGTTGTGTCCATGAGCGCGGCCGAGGACAACAAGGGGGAAGCTCATACGGGAGGGAGTGTTCCGTTGCATGAGGGGAGCATGTCTTTGCTCGCCGGTGTTCCCGATGGCATGCAGGCCATGGTGGTGGCCGATGTGGCGGAGGATGTGCGGAAGCGGAATCCCGATTCGCCGGTGGCCGCCGTGTTCGTTGCCCGGGACGGGGGGCGGATGCAGAAGCTGGCGGCGGTTCTGGAGCAGATGCTGCCGGGGCATCCGGTGCTGATCTTTCCCGCCTGGGACTGTCTGCCCTATGACCGGGTATCCCCGAGCATGGTCACGGTGACGGCGCGCATGGCCACGTTGGCCCGGTTGTGTTCAGCAGACATGAAGGGGGCTATCATCGTTACGGCGGCCAATGCCCTCGTGCAGCGGATTTTGCCGCGCAATCAGGTCGCCGAAATGGTGTTTCACGCCCGGCCCGGTCAGGTGGTGGACAGTGAAAAACTGGTCGCATGGGCTGGCATGAACGGTTATCTGCGTGTGCCGACGGTGCGCGAAGCCGGGGAGTTTTCGGTGCGCGGCGGGCTGATCGATCTGTTCCCGCCCGGTAGCAAACGGCCCTTACGGTTCGATTTTTTCGGCTCCGTTCTGGAAACCATCCGCTCTTTTGATGCCCAGAGCCAGCGAACCCGGGCCAATCTGTCCGAAGCCCTGCTGGTACCGGTGAGCGAGATTGTGCTTCACGAGAAAACCATTCGCCGCTTCCGGCAGAATTACACGTCCGATTTTGGTGGCAACACCGTTGATGATCCGCTTTATGGCGCGATCAGTGCCGGGCAGCGCTATGCGGGGGCTGAGCATTGGCTGCCTTATTTTTATGATGAACTGGCATTGCTTGGCGATTATTGCGGGGGGGCGGCCTTCGTGTTTGACGAACAGTGCACGGATGCCATCAAGGAACGGCGCCTGCAGATTCTGGACTATTATCAGGCACGAAAGGATGCGCGTGCGCTTTCCTCCAGGGGAGAAGATGCGGGGGCGCCCTACAATCCGATTGCACCGGAACGTCTTTATGATCTTCAGACACCGGCCTACGAAATGGCCGAGACTGGGCTTTCTGCCAGGGAATGGGTGTTCCAGATCAGCGCGTTTGGTGCTGTTCGATCCGATGCGGATGGTTCGTTGCCCGCGCCTGTTGGCATGCCTTCGCATGGTCCGGGGCGTGCCGGAAAGGATTTCGGGGGGCATCTGCCGCGAAATTTTGCTGCCGAGCGCCGTTCGGGGGACATCAACCTGTTTGCAGCGGTGGCTACCTATCTGGACAATGTCCGTGCCGCCGGGAAGCGCTGTGTGCTCACCTGCTGGTCCGAGGGCACGCGGGACCGGATGTTGCAGGTTCTGGTCGATCACGGGTTGAAAAATCATCGTCTTGCGGCGAACTGGCACGATGCTGTCACGGGGGCCGTTGCATCGGTGGCTCTGGTGGTGCTTGGCCTGGAACACGGGTTTGAAACATCCGATCTGGTGGTGCTGAGCGAACAGGATATCCTGGGTGACCGCCAGACGGGGGGGCAGCGGCGCAAACGGGCTGAAAACGCCCTTACGGAAGTCTCGATCCTTTCGGAAGGGGATTTGGTGGTGCATGTGGACCACGGAATCGGCCGCTTTGTCGGGCTGAAGGCCATCGAAGCGGCCGGGGCGCCCCATGATTGCGTGGAAATCGAATATGCGCGCGGGGACCGGCTTTATCTGCCGGTGGAAAATATCGAGTTGTTGTCCCGTTATGGGGAAGCCAGTTCAACCGCGCTGCTGGACCGGCTGGGGGGCGCAGCATGGCAGGCCAAGAAGGCGCAGCTGAAACAGCGTATCCGGGTGATGGCGGAGCAGTTGATCCGGATCGCGGCAAATCGTGCCCTGTCGCGGGCCGAGCCGATCGATGTGCCCATGGGGGCCTATGATGAATTTGCCGCCCGGTTCCAGTTCGAGGAAACCGAAGACCAGTTGAACGCCATCGGGGCGGTGATGGAGGATCTGTCCTCGGGGCAGGTGATGGACCGGCTGGTGTGCGGGGATGTGGGATTTGGCAAGACCGAGGTGGCCCTGCGGGCGGCCTTTTGCGTTGCCATGTCGGGGCGGCAGGTGGCGGTGGTCGTGCCCACGACCCTGCTGGCACGCCAGCATTTCAACACGTTCCGGGAACGGTTTGCCGGTTTGCCGGTCAATGTTGTGCAGATGTCCCGGTTGGTTGGTTCGTCAGAGATGAAGCGCAACCGGGAAGGGCTGGCCAATGGCAGCGTGGACATCGTTGTGGGGACCCATGCCCTTCTGGCCAAGTCGATCCGGTTCCGGGATCTGGGATTGCTGGTAGTTGACGAGGAACAGCATTTCGGGGTGGCCCACAAGGAGCGCTTGAAGGAACTGAAGGGGGCGGTGCATGTGCTGACCCTTACTGCCACGCCCATTCCGCGCACCCTGCAGATGGCCCTGACGGGGGTGCGCGATCTGTCGTTGCTGGCAACGCCGCCGGTGGACCGGCTGGCCATTCGCACCTTCATTTCTCCCTTTGACGGGCTGACCATCCGCGAGGCGCTGTTGCGGGAAAAATACCGGGGCGGACAGGCTTTCTATGTGGTGCCCCGGATCAAGGATCAGGGGCGGATTGCCACCTTCCTTTCCGAGCAGGTGCCCGAAATTTCCTTCGTGGTTGCCAATGGGCGCATGGGCTCCGGGGAACTGGATGACATCATGAATGCCTTTTACGACGGCAAGTTCGATGTTCTTCTTGCAACCACGATCGTTGAATCGGGGCTGGACATTCCCAATGCCAACACGCTGATCGTGCACCGGGCCGACATGTTCGGGCTGGCGCAATTGTATCAGATACGCGGGCGGATCGGCCGTTCGAACGTGCGGGCCTATGCGCTGTTTACCGTGCCGGCAAATGTGCGTCTGACCGATCAGGCGCAGCGGCGGCTGGAGGTGCTGCAATCCCTTGAAAGTCTGGGGGCCGGGTTTCAACTGGCGTCCCATGACATGGACATTCGCGGGGCGGGCAATCTGCTTGGCGACGAGCAGTCCGGCCATATCCGGGAAGTGGGCTACGAGCTTTATCAGTCCATGCTGGAGGAGGCGGTGGCTTCCCTGAAAAGCGGGGAAGGGGAGAGCGAGGGAGACGGGGAATGGTCCCCCCAGATTTCGGTTGGCTTGCCCGTGATGATTCCGGAGCATTATGTGCCGGATCTGCAGGTGCGCCTGCAATTGTACCGGCGCCTTGGGGAACTGGACGACAACCGGGAAATCGATGCCTTTGGTGCGGAGATGATCGACAGGTTCGGGCCGCTGCCCGAGGAGGTCGAATCTCTTCTCAAGATCGTGATGGTCAAATCCCTGTGCCGCAAGGCCAATGTGGAAAAGATCGATGCCGGGCCAAAGGGGGCCGTCGTCACGTTGCGCAACAACAGTTTTCCCAATCCCGAAGGTCTGGTGCGGCTGATTTCGGATCCGGCCATGGGCGTGCGGCTGAAACCGGACCACAAGCTGGTTTTTTCACGCAATTGGCCGAGCGTGGATCACCGGCTGAAGGGGGTTGCTTCCGTGATGCTGCGACTGGCCCGGCTTGCCGGGTAAACCGGCTGGGGCAGGGCGATTGTGCAACAGGTGGTTGAATAATGTTTGGAATGGCCGTTTGGCCATGTTATTGCCCGATTTGGCGACTTGAAGAGCCATACGGAATTCGGGGGCCTTACGGGCACACTCTCAATGATTACGGGAACTTTCATGAACTACAAGAACTTGGTGCTTTCGGGCATGGCCGCGCTGACTTTGTCTTTGCTTTCTCTTCCCGTTGCAGCACAGGATGCCGCTTCGGGCAGCAATGCCTCAGGGGGGGATGCGCAGGCCAGTGCGCCCGCGCCGCGTCCGGAGGACAATTGGCTCAAGGTATGTGAACCGCTGGAAAACGGGGAAAAGGCCTGCATCATGCGGCAGGTGGTGGTTGCCAACAACCAGTTTCTCGGCTCTTTCCTGTTGCGGGATGATCCGGGTCAGGAAAGCCGTCTGCTGGCGGTCGCTGCGGTGCCGCTGGGTGTATTGCTGCCGTTCGGGCTGACCTGGCAGATCGATGGTGCGCAGCCGGTGCGGGTGCCCTTCATGCTGTGCGATCCCCAGTCCTGTTCCACCCAGCTGGTGATCAATGAAGCCTATGTGAACAGCCTGAAGCGGGGTGCCGTTCTCAAGCTGACGGCAAAGAACCGGCAGAATCAGGATCTGGTGGTGGAAATCAATCTGGCCGGGTTCACCAAGGTTTATGATTCGGACACCAACCTGACATTCGACCAGTTCCGTCAGGATACAACGGGTGCGAATGCGCTGGAACAGGTGTTGCAGGACCGGGCGGAAGAACTGCGCCGCCAGTTGGGCGTATCCGGGTCCGGCGACAATGCGG
>JALWTJ010000264.1 GCA_027082895.1 Hyphomicrobiales bacterium
GCCCAGCTGGATGCCGAAGAGCAGGCCGACTATCTCGACGCCATGGGACTGAAGGAGCCCGGTCTGAACCGGTTGATCAAACAGGGATACGACCTGCTGGGCCTGCTGACCTATTTCACCGCCGGTCCCAAGGAAACCCGGGCATGGACCATCCACAAGGGAACAAAGGCCCCTGCCGCTGCCGGCGTGATTCACACCGATTTCGAACGCGGCTTCATCCGCGCCCAGACCATCGCCTATGAGGATTACGTCGCCCTTGGTGGTGAAGTTGGCGCCAAGGAAGCGGGCAAGGCACGGGACGAAGGCAAGGACTATGTGGTGCAGGATGGCGACGTCATGCTGTTCAAGTTCAACACCTGACTTGAACTGAAGAGGGGATGAACCGACAACGTCCACGGACCTCAGCGCACCAACACGCACCACAATATCCCCGCGCTGCCCATTCTGCGGGCACGAGCCGGAAAAAGCCCTCGCATATGCCGCGTGCCGGGGAACGGACCCTTTCCTCCTGCCCTGCTTTCTGCTTTCCCTTCCTCCCTTTTCCCCGCCCTCCTATCCCCGGTACCCACTGAATTCCCCCCTCATTTTGCACCTGTCCTGTATTGACGATTAGGGGAACTTGGTGCCTATTACGTTATGTGGCACCGGACATCACCTGTCCGGCCCTGCGCCGTACCGCCCCTTCTCCAGCAATGATGACATGACATGACCAACCCGATTACCCGGGACCGCCTTCATTTCGAAGACCTTGAAACCGGAACCAGCATGGACCTGGGCCAAATCCAGGTCAGCAAGAAGATGATCGTCGAGTTTGCCCGCGAATTCGATCCGTTTCCCTTTCACCTGGACGAAAAGGCCGCAAGGGAAAGCCTTCTGGGCGGCCTGTCCGCCTCCGGCTGGCAAACTGCGGCCCTGTGCCTGCGCCTGCTGGTGGATGAATTCCTCTCCAAGGTTGCCAGCATGGGCGGCCTTGGGTTTTCCTCCCTCAAATGGCGTCGCCCCCTGATGGTAAACGACCATATCTGCGCCAGCGCCACCATTGCCGAGTTGCGCCGCTCTCTCTCCCATCCCGAATGGGGCATC
Organism: Hyphomicrobiales bacterium; assembly: GCA_027082895.1. GTDB lineage: Bacteria > Pseudomonadota > Alphaproteobacteria > Rhizobiales > Devosiaceae > DROE01. Next base: position 1,084 of record JALWTJ010000264.1, read on the forward strand.
ATCACCCTTGATATCGTGGTGAAAAACCAGAAAGGGCAGACCGTCATGACCATGACCCTTTCCAATCTGGTGGAGGTCCGCAACCCCGCCATCCCCCACCGGACACCCCAGGGAGAAATGATATGACCCGCTGGTACGAAGACATTCCGGTTGGCCATGTGCTCGAACTGGGCAGCCACAGGTTCGAGCAGGACGAAATCATCCGCTTCGCCACCCGCTATGACCCCCAATATTTTCACATCGATCCCGCAGCCGCCGCCCATTCCCATTTTGACGGGTTGATAGCCTCGGGCTGGCACACGGTATGCGTCGGACATCGTCTGATGGTGGACGCCCTGTTTGCCGAGGAAGAGCGTCTGCTGGCCGAAGGAAAACAGCCCGGTGTTTCCGGCCCCTCCCCCGGTGTCAACAAGATGGAGTTCAAGGCCCCGGTACACCCCGGCGACACGGTGACATTCCAGTTGCTCATCAACGGCAAGAGAGAATCCAATTCCCTGCCCGGGTGGGGGCTGCTGTACAGCCGGATCAGCGGCACCAACCAGCATGGCGAACTGGTCTATGCCGCCGATCTTGTCGGTTTCTCCAAGCTGCGCGACTTCACTCCCCCGCTCCGGCTGCGTCTGAGACAGGCCCTGTTGCGCATTCCCCTGCTGAACAGATTGATCCGCAAGTAATCTGGCCGACCTGCCCCGACTGCAAACCGGGCACCCCGCCGCCGCACGGCTACCGGAAACAGAACTTAGCTACCATCAAAGGACAGGTAGAGCCCGTATCCTCCACGGGGCAGCTTGACGACAACCGCATAGACCTCGACCGGTCCCGGTCCTGCGGCAATCCTTTCCAGTCCTCGCCGATAGGAAGGACTGTTATCCGTCCTGACCGGCTGGCCAAAGGCATCACAGGTAAAGACCAGCGGCAGGGAAAGAATCATGGCGCGCCGTTGCGGTGTGACGAAAAAGGAATCCTTCTGATCAAAAATGGTCCATTGCGCAGCCTGTCCATTGGCATCCACGCCGTTCTTGACATAGGAATCCGGCCTGCCGAACCGGTTGACATTGGCCCGGTCCTGCTGCAACACGGCCCGGAAACCATCAAGGGGCTGCCCCCGTGAGTTCACCCGGTCGCGATCCGTGATCAGGGTAACATAATCCGCGGCATATCCCGCCGGAGCCGCATAATCACCCTCGTAGTAGGTGCCGTTGGCATCTTCGGAAAACTCCATGCACCCCGCCCCCAGCGCCAGCGTCGGCGCCAGCGCACCAAGCCCCGCAAAAATCCCGAAGGACAGCCTCGCGACATGGCGGAAAAATGGATCAACAGAAAATTTCATGATTTTAGCCTTTCGGGTTTAAAATGCCCCACCCGCAAACGGCGCCCTCCCATGATGGGAGCAGGCCCGTCTCATGTAAAAAACAGAAGCAGTATGTCTATTGCCGGTGCCACTCCTGAGTCTTGCAGAAAACGATCAGGGCACATCCCTTCAGCGTCAGCACCGCACCATTGACATCAGCACTACCCGAATATTCCTTGTCATCGGCCGGATCAACAATGGTCCCCTTGTAGCCACTACCATCCGGTGCCAGCTTGCCGATCTGCTTGCCCGCATGGGCACCGGTTTTCAGCGTGATGCAGAATGAGGACCCGCAGGCCGTAATGGCAGCCGTTTCCCCCGAAAGGGTGGTCCAGTTCCCCTCGATATCCGCCGCCAGCGCGGGGGCACTCATCATGACCAGCGCCCCAATTGCACCCGCCACCATCCGTATATTTCTGACCGTCCCGATCATTCGCCCTTCCTTCCACTTTTCTTCAGACGACGAAATGGTAGCCCGCACCGCCCCGTGTCGCAAGGTTGAAAGGATGAAGACAGCCGAACCCGCAGGGACACCTAGAGCGTGTCTGTTTCTAATGGAATCAAGACCACGCTCTATCTGTTTGATATTTCCGCACTTCTTGTCCGAAAACCGCTTCACACTTTTCGGGAAGTGCTCTAGTCCCCTTCAAAGCTCATCAGGCAGTCAATGGCCACATCCAGTGCTGCCAGCGCCCGTGATCCCCCGATATCGGGCAGATCGATGACAAAGGCGGCATGGTCCACCCGGGCCCCCGTCCGGCGCAGCAGGTTGAGGGCAGCGATCGCCGTTCCCCCGGTGGCAATCAGATCATCCACCAGCAGCACGCGATGGTTCTCATTGACCACGTCCGCGTGAATCTCGATCGTATCAACCCCATATTCCAGCGCATAATTCTGACCGATGGTTTCCCCCGGCAGCTTTCCCGACTTGCGCACCGGCACAAACCCCACACCCAACGATATCGCCACTGCGGCCCCGAATATGAAGCCCCGGGCCTCAATTCCCGCCACATGGGTAATGCCCAGCCCCCTGTGAGCGGAGGCCATGCGCTCCACGCTTTCCCGGAACCCTTCCGGATTTTCGATCAGGGTGGTGATATCCCGAAACATGATCCCCTTCTTGGGATAATCGGGAATGGTTCGCACAAAGGATTTCAGATCCATCGTCATGGTCAGGCTCCATCAAAACATTGCACTGGGTCATCGCCAGCGTGGCACACGCATGAACATGTCCCTGCTTCCAGAACAGCCGCCCCTCAAAAGGGCCCGTTCGAAAACCCGGCCTGTTCCTCCGAATGTGTGCACCACAAGAAGCGAGCGTCAAGCATCGGACACCGTTTCAAACAGGAAACTGTGCCCCTTCCACACAATAAAAACGGGGGCTTCCATGGAAGCCCCCGATATCAATTCAATCACCGGGTACCAGTCAGCTAGTGAGCCACATTGGACCACAGCTTGCGCTTGACCAGATACATCAGACCGGCAAACACGAACAGGAATGTCAGCACCCGGAACCCGGCCTGCTTGCGCGCTGCCAGATGCGGATCGGCCATCCACATCATGAACGCAGCAACATCCTTGGCATACTGGTCAACGGTTTCAGGAACAACGTCCCCCTGATAGTCCACCTGACCATCGGAAAGCGGAGGCGGCATTGCAATGGCCGTTCCAAGGAAGGAATTCCAGTATTTTCCATCCGGCACTTCGACACCATGGGGCGCATCTTCGAAATTCACCAGCAGGTTATAGATGAAATCCGGACCACCCTCCTGGTAGGCCGTAAAATAGTTGAAGGCCCAGTAGGGGAATTTCTGCTTGATGCCGCGTCCCTTGGCCAGCACCGAAAAATCCGGCGGAACGATACCGCCATTGGACGCCTTGGCATCCAGATCCGTAGCGAACGGATCAGGCCAGCGATCCGAAGGAATCGCCGGACGTTCGCCCTCTTCCAGTTCCGGATCCGTGATTGTGTATTCCGCGGCCAGTGCCTTGACCTGTTCCTCGGAGAAGGAAGGCCCCCCCTCCTCGCTCAGGTTACGAAAAGCCAGCAGCCGGGCCGAATGGCAGCCCGAACATACTTCCCGGAAAACCTGGAACCCGCGCTGAAGCTGATTGACGTCATAGGTTCCGAACAGGCCGGCAAAGGTCCAGTTTTGCAACTCGGCTTCCTTGCCGCCATGCTCCTCGGAGAGAGCCGGCATTGCCCCCGCCAGCAACCCCAGGGTGGCACCGAGAATGGCACCCTTGAACAGTTTGCTTGCTTTCATCATTTTCTCGATCCTCGCCATGATCATTCTCCCGACTTGGCCAATACGCTCGCCGAGATGCTTTCCGGCAACGGATCGGGTTTCTCGATCCGTGAGATGATCGGCAGAATGATCAGGAAATAAGCGAAATAATAGGCCGTTCCTACCTTGGAAAGTACCAGTGCAACCCCCACGGCAGGCTGCGCGCCCAGATAGACCAGCATCAGGAAGTTAAGCACGAACAGCCAGTAGAAGGGCTTGAACAGGGGCCGGAAGCTTCCCGAACGAACCTTGGATCCGTCAAGCCACGGCACGAAGAACAACACCACGATGGACCCGGCAAAGAAGATCACCCCGCCCAGCTTGGAGTTGATGAACAGCATGTTGAAGTCGATGGCCCGCAGGATCGCATAGAAGGGAAGGAAATACCATTCCGGCACGATATGGGGCGGCGTCACCGTTGGGTTAGCCGGAATGTAATTGTCCGGATGCCCCAGAATGTCCGGTGCAAAGAACACGAACCAGGCAAACGGGATCATGAACACCACGATGGCGAACAGATCCTTCATGGTCAGGTAGGGATGGAAAGGCACCGTGTCATGGGAGGACTTCACCTCGACACCGATCGGGTTGTTGTTCCCCGGCACATGCAGTGCCCAGATGTGCAGCGCCACGACCGCCGCCAGAATGAAGGGCAGCAGGTAGTGCAGGGAGAAGAAACGGTTCAGCGTGGCATTGTCCACCGAAAAACCGCCCCGCAAAAGGGTCAGTATCGGATCACCGATCACCGGAATGGCACCAAAAATGTTAGTGATGACCGTTGCCGCCCAGAAGCTCATCTGCCCCCAGGGCAGAACATAGCCCATGAAGGCCGTTGCCATCATCAGCACGAAGATCACCACGCCCAGCAGCCACAGGATTTCCCGCGGCGCCTTGT
>JALWTJ010000265.1 GCA_027082895.1 Hyphomicrobiales bacterium
GGAACAGGCCGGGACCGTGGGTGTGGACCGCGATCAGGTGGACATCGGAAAATTCGTCCATGGCGTATTTTTCCACATATTCCTGAAAGGCGCGGGATGTCTGGGCGCCGGTGGTCACCATGAAGGGAGTTTCGAACACTTCGGACTTGGGAAAACGCCCCGGGGTGTATCCCAGTACCGTCCAGATGATGTCCACCACCCCATCGCGGGCCTGATCGAACAGTTGCGGGGGCGCACCGCCCAGCTGCATGGACGGGTAAAGCTCGATCTTGAGCCTGCCCCCGGATGCCTCCTCGATCCTTTGGGTCCAGGGGGCCAGCCCCTTGGCGGGAATGGTGGAAGTGGCGGGCAGAAAATGGTGCAGACGCAGGGTCACTTCCTGCGCCAGCGCACTGCCGGCCATCATCAGCCCGGCAAAAAGAACAAGGAACTTGAAAAGAAACCGGAACATGGATGTCTCCTAGCGTGTGCCCGAAGGTAACCTGTTGCGCCTTGGCGCCTCCCCCCGAGGCCGGGATGCGAGTCGTGTTGCGCCCATGTTAAAACAGTATGCGCACCAGAAACAGGCTTAAAAAGGGAAAGGCCACCAGAATGACGATGCGCACCAGATCCGAGAGCACGAAGGGCAGAACGCCCCGGTAGGTAGCGGAAAGAGGGGTGCCCGGGGACATCCTGTTGATAATGAACAGGTTCAGGCCCACGGGCGGGGTAATCAGCCCCACCTCCACCACCACCAGCACCAGAATGCCGAACCAGAGGGCAAATTCGGCAGGCGGCAACCCATAATCCAGCCGGGAAACGATGGGAAAGAAAATGGGCACGGTCAAAAGGATCATGGAAAGGGAATCCATGAGGGTGCCAAAGACCAGATAGAGAAGCAGGATGGCTCCCAGCACCAGAAACGGGCTGAAGCCCTGCTCCACGATCCATGCGGCGGCGAACTGGGGCACCTGGGAGAGGGCGAGAAAGCCGTTGAAGACCGCTGCTCCCAGAATGATGAAAAAGATCATGGCGGTGGAAGAAGCGGTCTCCAGTACGGCCCGCGACAGGCCGGGAAGGGACAGCCCGCCGTTCATTGCAGCAATGACTGCAGTGCCCATGGCGCCCACGGCCGCCCCTTCGGTGGGGGTGAAGAATCCGGTATAAATCCCCCCAACCACCAGCACGAACACGGCCAGCACCGGCCAGACCTGCCCAAGGGCCACAAGGCGTTCCCCAAACGATGCCCGCCCGCGCGAACGCCCGGCGGCATCAGGGTCAAGCCGCACGAAAAGGGCAATGGCCAGCATGTAGCCGAGGGCCGCCAACAGGCCCGGTACCAGGGCGGCAACAAACAGGCGGGCAATATTCTGTTCGGTCAGAACCGCATAAATCACCAGGATGACAGAGGGGGGAATGAGAATGCCAAGGGTGCCCCCTGCGGCCAGGGCGCCGGTGGCAAGGGAGGGGGAACAGCCGTGGCGGCGCAACTCGGGCAGGGTTACCTGCCCCATGGTTGCAGCGGTGGCAAGGGAAGAACCGCAAATGGCGCCGAACCCGGCGCAGGCCCCGACCGCCGCCATGGCCATGCCGCCGCGCCGGTGCCCCAGCCATTTCTCGGTGGCATGGAAAAGGGAGCGGGAAATTCCGCCCAGCGCTGCCAGCTGCCCCATAAGCAGGAACAGGGGAATGATGGACAGGGAATAGCCGGAAAAGGTGGACCAGGTCAGATCCTTGAGTTGGGAGAGAACGGGGGAAAGGGTTCCGCGCACCAGCCAGTTTCCCGCCAGCCCCACCACCAGCATGGCCAGACCGATGGGGATGCGCAGGAAAATCAGGACAACCAGAACGGGAAAGGCCGAAAGGCCGACAGCCAGCGCGCTCACGGGTTTTCCTCCTCCCTGTCCGCGCATTCCATCGCGGGGCTGCGCGCCCCCCCGTCCAGCATTGCGTGCAACCGGACGGGCGCGGGCCGGAACAGGGCGGCGCCACTGTCCAGGCTGGCCCACAGGGCAACAATGCTCCAGGCGCCAAGGCCGGGCAGGCAGATGGCATAGGCCCACCACAGGGGCATGCGCAAGAGGAAGGTGGTTTCCCCGTAGGACAGCTTGTCCAGCATGCCCGCTCCCAGACGCCAGGTGAGCAGAATGGCCATTGCCAGCATCAGGACATCCACCAGAAGATCTATCAGCCGGTTGATGAAGGGGGGAAAATGGTCGGACAGGAGCGCAACACTGGCATGGCCCCTTTTCAGGTGTGCCCAGGGAAGGAAGGCACAGACCACGAAGGCCGTTCCCGCCTGCACCAGTTCGAATTCGCCCCTGAGGGGCCTGAGCCCGAAGGGAATGAGGGCCCGGCCCAGGATGCTGACCAAGGTAATCAGCGCCACCAGAAGAAGCGCACCTCCCCCCGCCCAGGCCATGCCAAGGGCCAGCCTTTCAACGAACAGCGCCGGGCGGGAGGGCGCCGCTCCAACAGCCTCCTGCACCCCGTTCACGCCCTACAGCCAGGTTTCATAATCCGCCACCAGCAGATGCAGGGGCGGTTCATCCTCGATGATGCCGGAAAAGCGGGCAATGCGCGGATCCTCGTAAAAATTGTCCGAATTGTCATCATTGACCGTGGAGACCTCGCCAATGAACACGTCCCCCCCCTCGCCCCAGAAGGCGTGCCAATGCTCGTTGGGCATCAGGGTCACGCTCTGGCCCGGCTCAAGACGCAGCTTGTGGCCGGGTTCGAATTCATTGCGCACCCCGTCCGTATAGACCACCGTCCCCTTGGAACGGTCGCACTTGCCGTCCGTGTCCCCGAACAGTTCGATGACAAGGGTTGCCCCGCCCCGGTTGATGATGTCCTCTGCCTTCAGGGCATGCCGGTGCATGGGCGAATATTGATCCTTGCGCGAAACCATGGCCTTTTCCGCATAGAGCATGCCCCGTCCCCGGGCGAGATCGGACGGATTGCCATTGCGCACCGTGAACAGGAACAGACCCTCATTGTCGAAATCCCCAAGGCCGAAATCGGTGATGTCCCAGCCCAGATTGTTGTCAATGATCATCCTGGCCTCATCCTTGCGCGCCCTGAATTCCTCGGGAGACCAATAGGCAAAGGGGGGAAGGCGAAAACCGAACGAGCGGATGAAGGCATCGCTTTCGCGCAGGATCTGGTTGATGCGGGAGCGGGTTATGGAAGGAGTGGTCATCATGTTTCCTTGATAGGGAACGGAGCCTCCCTTGAGAGGAGTCAACGGCCGGAGCGCACGCGCCGGAAATGGGACCCGGCGGGCGCGCCAACCGGGAACAGGGCAAGTCTAGCCAAAAGTGGAACCAAGAAAAAGATCAAATCTCCCCTCTCCGGTCCGGCTTCGCGGGAAGGGAAGCGTCATGCACCGGACAGGGCGGCAAGAATGCGCACCCAGGAACGGATTCCCTTGTGAAAGCTGGTCACATCATATTTTTCGTTGGGCGAGTGGATATTGTCGCTTTCCAGGGCAAATCCGGCCAGCAGGGAATCCATGCCCAGAATGGTCTTGAAATCCCCGACAACGGGAATGGAGCCACCACAACCGATCAGAACGGCCGGCGTCTCCCATTCCTCGGTCAGGGCCGCCCGCGCCTTTTTCAGCGCTTCGGATTGCAGGGGCAGGAAAACGGCCGGTGATGCGCCGTGGCTGACAAATTCCACCCGGCAGTCAGCAGGCAGATGGTCGGTAACATATTTTCGCAGCGCTTCACGGATGGCCAGCGGATCCTGATGGCCCACGAGGCGGAAGGATAGCTTGGCCGACGCGCGAGCGGGCAGAACGGTCTTGAATCCGTCCCCCTCATAGCCCCCCGAAATACCGTTGATCTCGCAGGTGGGGCGGGTCCAGATCAGTTGCAGGGCGGAAAAGCCACGTTCGCCGGCCGGGTATTTCAACCCCACCTCCCCGAGGAATTTTTCATCGCTCGCCCCCAGCTTCTCCCATTCCCGGATGACGTCGGCAGGCAGTTCGATCACCCCGTCATAAAATCCGGGCAAGGTAATTCGGCCATCCGCATCGCGCAGACCGGCCAGAATGCGCGTCAATACATGGATGGGATTTTGCGCCGCCCCCCCATAACCGCCGGAGTGCAGGTCACGATCGGGACCAAAAATCGTGATTTCCTCGGCCAGAAGGCCACGCAGCATGGTGGTCAGGGCCGGGGTCTTTTCGTCCCACATGCCCGTGTCACAGACAAGGGCCATGTCAGTTTTCAGTTCATCGGCATTCTGCTTGAGAAACGGCACCAGGGAAGGGCTGCCGCTTTCCTCCTCCCCCTCGAACAGAATGGAAACGGAAAGGGGAAGCGCACCGGTCACTTCCCTGAAGGCGCGGCAGGCCTCGACAAAGGTCATCAACTGGCCCTTGTCGTCGGAGGCGCCCCGGGCGAAGATCCGTCTCGTGCCATCTTTCGCCGTTACGATTTCCGGTTCGAACGGGGGCCGGTCCCAAAGGTCCAGCGGGTCCACGGGCTGCACGTCATAATGACCATAGAACAGCACACGAGGCACAGGTTTCCGGGATTCGGCCTTTTCCTGATCGGAAAGTGGGGTGTGGGCCACCACCATGGGATGGCCGCTCGTGTCGCGCACCGATGCGTCAAATCCGATTTCCTGCAGGGCAGCGGCCAGCCAGTCGGCGGCCTTGCGGCACTCCCCGGAAAAGGCCGGATCGGTGGAAATGCTCTTGATCCGAAGCAGGTCGAACAGGCGGGAAATACTGTTGTCCAAGTCCTGATCAACCCTGGACAATACACGGCTCAATATGGTCATGATTTTTCCGGATGGTGCTGAATGATGCTGTGCTCACTCAAGGTGCAAAAGAGCCGAAATGTCAACTGTTCAGATCCATGGTGCCCCCTCTGCGTTCTGGCGGTTCCTTTTTCTGCTCTGGGCCGGTTTCGTGGCCTTTGCGGTGCCCGAGATCATTGCGGGGTCCAGCGGGGGATGGATATTCTCACCCCTGACCCTGCTGCTGACCATTCCGCTTTATGGCACCCATTTTCTCCTGCTCGGTTATCTGGCCATCCGCTTCAAACGCACCAGCTGGCCGGGTCTTTATGTGCTGGGAATCGTTTTCGGCCTGTATGAAACGTGGATCACGAAAGTGATCTGGTCGGGATATCCGGGAACGAGTGAATTTGCCATGGGATCCTATGGCGGCGCCCTTGGCCGATGGTTCGGCATTCACGAAACACTGGGGCTGATGCTGTTCTATCACGCCACCATGTCGTTTCTGGTGCCCCTGATCCTGCTGTCAGCCCTGTTTCCCGGTTTCGGGCACTATTTTCCTTCCGTTTCGAGCGTACTGGGCCCATCCCGCCCTGTCCGGTTCCTGCGGGGGGGACTGGCGGTGCTCGTTGGTATTGTCAGCGGCTTCAACATGCCCCAGCCCAGCCTTTACCTTGTCAGCTGGGTTCCTGCCCTTGTGATCGGTGGCGCCGGATATCTGCTCTTTGCACGAATCGGCATGGGCGACCCGGAAAGACAGGAGACGGGCGAACTGGCTTCTGCGGTGCCCGGACGCCGGACATTGGCGGTGCTGCTGATCCTTGTCGTGCTGATCTACGGGGTGACCTATCACGGGCTGTT
>JALWTJ010000266.1 GCA_027082895.1 Hyphomicrobiales bacterium
CGATCTGCTGACGCCCGACGATATTCAGGCCATTGCCGCCCTTGCCTTCATGGAAATGCTCGAAGCCGGTTTTGCCGCGGTGGCCGAGTTCCACTATCTCCACCACAACCCCGACGGCACGCCCTATGCGGCCATTGCCGAAACCGCCTCCCGCATTGCCGCCGCCGCACGGCAGACCGGCATTGGACTGACCCTGTTGCCGGTACTCTACCAATATGCCGGATGCAACCGCCAGCCCCTCGCAGAGGGCCAGTTGCGCTTTGGCAACAGCCTTGCGGATTTTGAAAAACTTCACGCCGAAAGCGCTGCCATCGTGGCCGGTACCCTGCCTGTCGACTGTGCAACAGGAGTTGCCCCCCATTCCCTGCGGGCCGTGGACCGGAAAGGCATCGAACTGGCAACCCGTCTTGCGGGCCGATCGCCCGTTCACATGCATATCGCGGAACAGCAGGACGAGGTGCGCGACGTGCGGGCGCGCTACGGACAGACTCCGGTGCGCTGGCTGCTCGACCATTTCGACGTGAACCGGCAATGGTGCCTCATCCATTGCACGCACATGTCACAAGAGGAAACGCGGCGGCTTGCCGCCCGTGGCGCCACTGCCGGGCTATGCCCACGCACCGAAGCAAATCTGGGCGATGGCACCTTCCCGGCTCAGCCCTTTGTCCAGCACCGGGGAAACTGGGGGATCGGCACCGATTCCAACATCTCCATTTCCCTGTTCGGAGAACTTGAAATGCTGGAATATTCCCAGCGCCTGCACCGGGAACAGCGTACCGTCATTGCCCGGTTTCCCCGCTCCAACGGCGCCACCCTGTTCGCAGCCGCCTGCAAGGGGGGTTCGCGCGCCACGGGCCGGGGTACCGGGCACATCAAAACGGGGGCCCCCGCCGACCTGATGGCCCTTGGAACGGATAGCTATCAACTGGAAAATGTCCGGGGCGATCAGGTGCTGGACCGGCTGATCTTTGCCGGCCCGGAACACAACCCGATCAGCGATGTCTGGTCAGCGGGACGGCACATGGTGCGCGAGGGTCGGCACATCCGGCATGCCGAAATTGTCCGCGCCTACCGGAAAACCCTGCAACGGATCATGCAACAGCTGTGACCTAAAGACCCAGCTTGGCCCGCAGGATCTCGTTCACCGCCTTGGGATTGGCCTTGCCCTGACTCGCCTTCATCACCTGTCCGACAAACCAACCGATCATGGACGGCTTGTCCTTCACCTTGGCTGCCTGTTCGGGATTGGCCGCAATGATCTCGTCCACGATCTTTTCAATCGCCCCGGTGTCACTGACCTGCTTCATGCCCCGTGATTCCACGATCTCGGCCGGGTCTCCCCCCTCGCTCCAGACGATTTCAAACAATTCCTTGGCAATCTTGCCCGAAATGTCCCCGCCAACGATCAGGTCGATGATCCGCCCCAGCTGCTCGGCACTGACCGGGGAGTTGGTGACATCCAGTCCCTCCTTTGCCAGCCTGCCGAACAGATCGTTGATGACCCAGTTGGCCGCCAGCTTGCCGTCACGCCCCTTGGCCACGGATTCATAGAAATCCGCCGACGCCCTGTCCGCCACCAGCACCGACGCGTCATAGGTGGTAATGCCGTAATCGCGGATCAGTCGCGCCTGCTTTTCATCCGGAAGTTCGGGCAAGTCCGCCGCCAGCCGGTCCACCAGCGCCTGGTCGAATTCCAGCGGCAACAGGTCCGGATCGGGGAAGTAGCGATAATCGTGCGCCTCTTCCTTGCTGCGCATGGCCCGGGTTTCCCCCGATTTGGGATCGAACAACCGCGTCTGCTGGATGACCTCGCCCCCATCCTCCAGAATGTCGATCTGCCGGCGCGCCTCATATTCGATGGCCTGCCCGGCAAACCGCACCGAGTTCACATTCTTGATCTCGCAACGCGTGCCGAATTCCCCGCCGGGACGGCGCACGGACACGTTGATGTCGGCCCTGAGTGAGCCCTGCTCCATGTTGCCGTCACATGTCCCCAGATAGCGCAGAATGGTCCGCAGCTTGGTGATATAGGCCCGCGCCTCCGCCGACGAACGGATATCGGGCTTGGACACGATCTCCATCAGCGCCACCCCGCTGCGGTTCAGATCGACAAAACTCATGGAAGGGTCCAGATCGTGAATCGACTTGCCCGCATCCTGCTCCAGATGCAGCCGCTCGATCCCCACCGTGACGATGCCGATCTTTTCACCCATGTCCAGATGCACTTCCCCTTCCCCCACGATCGGGTCCTTGAACTGGGAAATCTGGTATCCCTGAGGCAGATCGGGATAAAAATAGTTCTTCCGGTCGAACAGGGAGCGGGTGTTGATCTTCGCCTTCAGACCCAGCCCGGTGCGGATCGCCTGGTGCACACATTCCTCGTTGATCACCGGCAGCATGCCCGGCATGGCCGCATCGATGAAGGACACATTGGCGTTTGGTGGCTCCCCGAACTGCGTGGAGGATGCCGAAAACAGCTTGCTGCGGCTGGTCACCTGGGCATGCACTTCCAGCCCGATCACCATCTCCCAGTCCCCCGTGGCCCCGGCAATGAAATAGTCGGGGATGGGCGTGCGCGTATCCAAAATTGTCATGTTCGTTCCGTCATTTGTCCGTTGCGCGATGGGCCGCGATGATGCCCTTCTCGTAATTCACGTTCCAGTCGATCAGAGTCCGCCAGATCAGCTCCGCCTGGTCCTCGTCCAGCGCCACCTGGGCGGCCCGTTCCCTCACCTGAGCGATCACCCGCTCGATCCGTTCCGGGTCGAACGCCTCATGGGGGTCCTGCTTCAGGTCCGCCATGCGCGTGACATAGGCGTGGCGCTCCGCGAACAGGGCAATCAGTTCCCGATCCAGCCGGTCGATCTGCGCCCGCACGTCAGCTTTGCTCCGGCATTCGGCAGGCGCAATCTTCGTCATGTCACCACCACCTTTTGGGCGAAAAATCCTGCCCCGACGACCGCTCGATCACCCGCCCGGCAGCAAAAAGGGTTTCTTCGTCAAAAGGCTTGCCGATCAGTTGCAGTCCCAGGGGGAGCCCGGCCCCGTCCTTGCCCGCGGGCACGGAAATTCCCGGCAGGCCGGCCATGTTCACGGTCACTGTGAAAATGTCGTTCAGATACATCTTGACCGGGTCCGCCGCCATGGAGGCATCCCCCACCCTGAAGGCTGCCGACGGCGTTGCCGGCGTCAGGATGGCATCCACCCCCTCGGCAAACACCTTCTCGAAATCCTGCTTGATCAGGGTGCGCACCTTCTGCGCCCGCACATAATAGGCATCATAATACCCGGCCGAAAGAACATAGGTTCCGATCATGACCCGGCGTTGCACTTCGCGCCCGAAACCGGCGGCCCGGGTCAGTTCATACATGTCCTCGATGGAATCCCCGGCCACCCGCAACCCGTACTTGACCCCATCATACCGCGCCAGATTGGAGGACGCCTCCGCCGGAGCAACGATATAATAGGCGGGAAGGGCATATTTCGTGTGCGGCAGGGAAATGTCGCGCACCGTGGCCCCTTCCGCCTTCAGCCATTCAATGCCCTGTTGCCACAATTTCTCGATTTCACCGGGCATGCCCTCCAGCCGGTATTCCCTTGGAATGCCGATGGTCAGCCCCTTCACGCCCCGCTCGACCGCAGCGGCAAAATCGGGCACATCCACATCCATGCTGGTTGAATCCATCGGATCGAACCCGGCCATGGAGGTCAGCAGAATTGCGCTGTCCTCAACGGTGCGCGTTATCGGCCCGGCCTGATCCAGCGAGGAGGCAAAGGCCACCACCCCCCAGCGCGAACAGCGCCCATAGGTGGGCTTGATGCCCACCGTGCCGGTAAACGCCGCCGGCTGGCGGATCGAGCCCCCGGTATCGGTTGCCGTGGCCCCGGCGCACAGCCATGCGCTGACCGCGGCGGCGGAACCACCTGACGAGCCACCGGGAACCAGATCATCATCCGACCCCTCGGCCCGCCATGGATTGATCACCGGCCCGTAATGGGACGTCTCGTTGGACGAGCCCATGGCGAATTCGTCCATGTTCAGCTTGCCCAGAAGCACCGCCCCGTCCGCCCACAGGTTGGCCGTGACAAAGCTTTCATACTCCGGCTTGAAGCCGTCAAGGATATGGCTGCCCGCCTGGGTGTGCAGCCCCCGTGTCGCGAACAGATCCTTGATCCCCAGCGGCACGCCTTCCAGCGCTCCACCCTCACCCTTGGCCAGACGGTCATCGCTGGCCCGCGCCATGTCCAGCGCCTGTTCCTCGGCAACGGCCACATAGGCATTCAGACGCTCATTGGCCGCCCCGATGGCGTCCAGATAGGCGCTCGTCACATCGACGGCGGAAAAATCCCCGGCCCTGAGCCCGTTGCGGGTTTCGGCCAGACTAAGTTTTGTCAGGTCTTTCAAGAGTTACTTCTTTCAGCACATGTTTGTTCACTAAGCCCATTCGCAGCCCGTTTCCGCCCGTCTGCATCCCATTGGAACCGGCCGGAGGGGAGTGGCAGTACCAACCGCAACACGGGGGAAATGGCAGGGACATCCGCCCGCACGGATCGCAAAACTCAATGCGTAGCGCAAGGGATTGTCAACACTGCCTTGACGCCCATTGTCAAGAAAAATCCCCCTGCCATCTCCCTGCCTGTTGCCACCGCAATCCGAACGGTTCGCGCCATCAGCTCCCGTTCAGGGAAACGGGAAAATCCACTGTCCGGACAATCCGGAAAGGCACCACAATGCACAGATCCCGTTTGCTGATACAACCCGGTTTGCCGCTTCACACCCGGGACGGGCGCCAACAGACTATTCCACCACCTTGGGCACCACGAAGAAATTGTCCTCGCTCAACGGTGCATTGGAAACGATCCTTTCCGGGTACCCCCCCAGTTCCACCTTGTCCGCGCGCAGGCGCTGGGTAGCGGGAATGACCGATGTCATGGGCATGACCCCTTCTACGTCCACCTCGTTGAGTTGCTCGACGAACCCCAGAATAACATTGAGTTCGTCCGCATAGGTTTCGATATCGTCTTCCGCGATACGAATACGGGCCAGATGCCCGATTCGGCGTACCGTCTTGCTGTCAACTGCCATCAAACTGCCTTAGTGTTCACGAGGGGCCGTTCCAGAACCCCGATTGCCGACCCCGGTAGTGCCCCGGGGCTTTCCGGCCGACTTCTAGCAAGCCGGGCACGAAGGTTGCAACCATTTCCGCCGCCCCGCCGGATTGCCAACCGGCCCCCGGATTGTTATCCGGGCCCAATGACACACACCAGCCCCCCCGCCGCCATCGTCCCCATTGACGCCCTGCCCCGCAAGGGCCGCCTGATGGGTCTGGATCTGGGAACCCGCACCATCGGTGTAGCCATTTCCGATGCCCTGCACTTGACCGCAACGCCGCTGGAAACCATTGGCCGCAAGAAGTTCACCGCCGATGCCACACGGCTGCAGGCCCTCATCGACCAGCACCAGGTATGCGGCATCGTGCTGGGCCTGCCCCTGAACATGGATGCCAGCGAAGGGCCGCGCGCCCAGTCCACCCGGGCCTTTGCCCGCAACCTTGCCGGACGGGTTGCCTGCCCGCTCGCCCTGT
>JALWTJ010000267.1 GCA_027082895.1 Hyphomicrobiales bacterium
AGCAGAACCCCCAGCGGCACCAGCACTCGCAGCAGGCGGGCCTGCTGGTCCGCCGTTTTCAGCACGATGACGCTCAGCCCCACATTGGGCTGGTTTTCCGCTGTCACGTTCTGAATGATGGCGCATTGTTCCGCACTCGCACCCGGAGGGGTGTCGCAGCTCATCTGCCAGTCCCCGTGCTGGGAGCGCACGACCCCCTGGCCAAGGGCCAGTGAAGGGACCAGCAGGCTGGCGATCACGCCGACCATGAGCAAGCCGAAACGGCCGGCAAGCTGAACGGGATGGCCGGAAAAACGAAAGATATGGAACAAGGCCCTGGTCTCCTGACTTTGTGTACAACGTTCCGTTACGACTTCCGGGGGACAACGGGCGGATGTGTACGGTTCGCGATCAACGACTTATGCAGGCAAGGGCCCCGCAGGCGCAAGTCCCTTGTCAAAGTAGGCCCCGCCCCCGTTCCTGCGGTTTCCCATCCCCCGCATGGACGTGACATTCCATGCGCCCCATGGGCATGATCCGGTTGCAGGTGGCCCGTCCGTCCTGCCACCGGTGCACCATGCCGGGCACGGTCCACCGGTGACAGATCCAGACCTGTCAACTTGGGCAAGTGTATGGCAAGGGTGGGGCAGAAAGTGGATTTTGCCGGCCGGGGCCAGCATTTCCCTGCCGTTCCTGCTCCGCCATGGTGCAGCATGTTGCTGCGAAGTCATTGCCTTTGCCGGGAGGGGTGCGCGTTTTGTCGCACCCATCATCCCCCGCCTTTAATTGATTAAATCGCAGCGATATGATCTAGATCAATTGAAATGAAAAAATCTGAAATTGTGAGTCGGCCTGTGCCTGACGGACCCTTTCGGATTTTGGAATGATTGATCCGGTGTCGCCGGACCCGCATCAGCCATGCAAAACTGCTTTCAGGAAGCTGTTTGCTGGCGGGACGCAGCGGGTGAGGGGCACCGAAATGGATCGCTAGCTATTGGGGGGAAGCTGTGCTCGCTATTCTTTCACGACCGACAGGGATGAAACGCATCATGATTCGTGGTTTTTTTCTTTTTCTTCTTGCTCTGGTTCCCGGACTGGCCATGGCCCAGGAAGAACGGGTTCTGGGCAAGGCCGTTGACGGCCAGATGCACCTGCAGGGGGCCGCAACGCCGATCATGGACAGTATCACGGCCTTTCATGACAATCTCCTGATGTGGATCATCAGCGGCATTGTCCTGTTCGTGCTTGCATTGCTGATCATCGTCATCCTGCGCTTCAACTCCCGCGCCAATCCCACTCCCTCCAAGACCAGCCACAACACCATGATCGAAGTGGTCTGGACCGTGGCGCCGATTGTCATCCTGATCGTGATCGCCATTCCCTCCTTCGGGGTGCTGGCCGACCAGCAGACCATTCCCGACGGCACGCGCAAATATCTGGGTGCCAACATCTTCAGCTATGGGGATGTGGAGCTTCCTGCTCCGGAACTGACCGTCAAGGCCACCGGCAACCAGTGGTACTGGAGCTATGACTATGTGGATTATGACGGGGTTGATTTCGATTCCTACATGCTTGGCGATGCCGAGCGCGAATCCGCGAAACCGAATGAGCCGCGCCTGCTGGCAGCGGACTTCGATCTCGTCGTGCCCGTCGATACCACGGTGCGGGTGCTGGTGACAGGCTCCGAT
This sequence comes from Hyphomicrobiales bacterium, assembly GCA_027082895.1. Taxonomy (GTDB): domain Bacteria; phylum Pseudomonadota; class Alphaproteobacteria; order Rhizobiales; family Devosiaceae; genus DROE01. The sequence continues at coordinate 1,668 of JALWTJ010000267.1, forward strand.
GTCATTCATTCCTTTGCCGTTCCCTCCTTCGGCATCAAGATTGACGCGGTGCCCGGGCGTCTGAACGAAACCTGGTTCAATGTCCGCAAGACGGGCATGTATTACGGACAGTGCTCCGAACTGTGCGGCAAGGATCACGCTTTCATGCCCATTGCCGTGCGGGTGGTCAGCAAGGAAGAATTCGCCAAGTGGCTCGCCACTGCCCAGTCCGACGGGGTGGAAGCGGCGGTCGCCATGCTGTCGCCGGTCAACTGATACCGGGGTGGCAAGATGAAGGGGCGCGGCCTTCGGGCGCGCCCGAAAGACAATACGCAAAGGCCGGCAACAACCGGAATTGATCTCGGCCCTGCAACTGAAAATGAACGATCAGAACGAACAGAGGAACGTGATACATGGCTGATGCAGTAGCTGGACATCATGAAGCACATGCCCATCCCACCGGATGGCGGCGCTATGTTTATTCCACAAACCACAAGGACATCGGCACCATGTATCTGGTGTTCGCCATCTTTGCCGGTCTTTTCGGCGGGGTGCTGTCCGGCTTCATGCGCTGGGAACTGGCCGAACCGGGCATCCAGATATTTCATGGTCTGGCCCAGATGGTTTACGGGTTTGAAGGTGATGCGGCCATTGATGGCGGCAAGCACATGTATAATGTGTTCACCACTGCCCATGGCCTGATCATGATCTTCTTCATGGTCATGCCCGCCCTGATCGGGGGCTTTGCCAACTGGTTCGTGCCCATCATGATCGGCGCCCCGGATATGGCGTTTCCGCGGATGAACAACATTTCCTTCTGGCTTCTGCCTGCCGCGTTCACCCTGCTGGTCATTTCCCTGTTCGTGGAAGGCCCTCCGGGAGGATTTGGCACCGGTGGCGGCTGGACCATCTATCCGCCCCTTTCCACGTCGGGTCAGCCCGGTCCTGCCATGGATTTTGCCATCCTGTCGATCCATCTGGCCGGTGCGTCCTCCATTCTGGGGGCCATCAACTTCATCACCACCATCTTCAACATGCGGGCGCCGGGCATGACCATGCACAAGATGCCCCTGTTCCCCTGGTCGGTGCTGGTAACCGCCTTCCTTCTGCTGCTGTCCCTGCCGGTTCTGGCCGGTGGCATCACCATGCTGCTGACGGACCGCAATTTCGGCACCACCTTCTTTGCTCCCGAAGGCGGTGGTGACCCGGTCCTGTTCCAGCACCTGTTCTGGTTCTTCGGGCATCCGGAAGTGTACATCCTGATCCTGCCGGGTTTCGGTGTCATCTCCCACATCGTGTCCACCTTCTCCAAAAAGCCCATTTTCGGCTATCTGGGAATGGTCTATGCCATGATCGCCATCGGCTTTGTCGGTTTCATCGTGTGGGCGCACCACATGTACACCACCGGCCTGTCCCTTGACGTGCAGCGCTATTTCCTGGCAGCAACCATGGTCATTGCCGTGCCCACCGGTGTGAAGATCTTTTCATGGATTGCCACCATGTGGGGCGGCTCCATCAGTTTCCGCACCCCCATGCTGTGGGCGCTGGGTTTCATCTTCCTGTTCACCGTCGGTGGCGTGACCGGTGTGGTTCTGGCCAATGCCGGTGTCGACCGGGCCATGCATGACACCTATTATGTGGTGGCGCATTTCCACTATGTGCTGTCTCTTGGTGCCGTGTTCGCCATCTTCGCTGCCTGGTACTTCTGGTATCCCAAGATGTTCGGCATCATGTATTCCGAGTTCTGGGCCAACGTGCACTTCTTCATCACCTTCATCGGTGTGAACCTGATCTTCTTCCCGCAGCACTTCCTCGGGCTGGCCGGCATGCCGCGCCGTTATATCGATTATCCCGAGGCCTATGCCTTCTGGAACGCGGTATCGTCCTGGGGCTATGTCGTGACCCTGGTCGGCGTGTTCGTGTTCCTGTGGGTGCTGGTCGAAGCGCGCATGAGGAAGCGGGTCGCAGCGGACAATCCGTGGGGCGAAGGGGCAACCACCCTGGAGTGGACCCTGTCTTCTCCACCGCCGTTCCACCAGTTCGAAACCCTGCCCAGGATCAGCTGAGCTGATCCGTAACGGGTACATTCCCGGCCTGGTGCCGGGACAGGAAAAAGGTTGATTGGCTTGGCATACGTTCCAACCAGTAACGAGACACAGACAACGGTTCCCGGCGCCAGCATGCCTGCGCTGGGGGCCGATGTGTCCGACTATATTGCGCTGCTGAAACCCCGGGTCATGTCCCTTGTGGTGTTCACGGCCCTGGTTGGTATGCTGCTGGCGCCGGTTGCCCTTCATCCGCTGGAAATGCTGGTGGCCATCTCCGCCATCGCCCTTGGGGGCGGGGCGTCGGGAGCCCTGAACATGTATTTCGATGCGGACATTGACGCCCTCATGAGCCGGACGAAAAACCGGCCCATCCCGGCAGGACGCATCGAACGTTCCGCGGTTCTGGGATATGGCATGTTCCTGGCCGTTCTTTCCGTGTCGGTACTGGGTCTTGCCACCAACTGGCTTGCTGCCGGGCTGCTGGCCCTGACCATCTTCTATTATGTGGTGATCTATACCATCTGGCTGAAGCGGATCACCCCCCAGAACATCGTCATTGGTGGTGCTGCCGGAGCCTTTCCGGTAATGGTGGGCTGGTCCGCCATGACCGGCAACGTCACCCTTGAGCCGCTCGTCCTGTTCCTGATCGTTTTTTTGTGGACGCCCCCCCATTTCTGGGCCCTGGCCCTGTACAAGAAGGGGGATTACGCGGCCGCCAATATCCCGATGCTGCCCAACGTGGCCGGGGAAAAGGCGACCCGGGTGCAGATTCTCATCTATTCCGTTCTTCTGGCCGTTTCTGGTGTTGCGCCCACCCTGCTCGGATTTGCCGGCTGGGCCTATGGGCTGGTCGCCTTGGGGCTGGGTGCGGCCATGATCGTTTATTCCGTGCGCCTGTTTGTGCCCGACCAGACCCTCATGCGGAAGCGGGCCCGCAAGCTGTTCCTGTTTTCCCTGTCCTACCTGTTCGTGCTGTTTCTCGCCCTGCTGGTCGAGACCCTTGCGCTACGCCTTGCTGCGGGAGGCCTGTAATGCCCGAAATCCACGACAAGGCCGTTGAAAACAGCGCCGATGAAGCGGCTCTGCAAACCGAAAGATACCGAGCACGCCAGAGGCGGCGCTCCATTGCCATTGCCCTTGGTCTGGCCATTCTGGTTGCGATCTTTTATGCCCTGACCATCGTCAAGCTTGGTCCGGCCGTTTTCCAGAGGGACCTGTAATGAGCACGCCCACGACGTCCCTTGACCACCCCTCCCTTGCCGTCACATCTTCGCGCAATGACGAGGAGGGGAAAAAGAAGCCCCCGCGCAACAATGTCCGGCTCGCCCTGATCTGTCTGGCCATCGTTACCGGCATGGTGGGCATGGCCTATGCCGCCGTTCCCCTTTATTACATCTTTTGCAGTGTCACCGGCTATGGCGGTACGACCCGTGTTGCCGCCGGCAATGTCAACGGCATCATCGACCGGGAAATGAGCGTGCGTTTCGACGCCAACATCTCCCGCGATCTGGACTGGACGGTTGTGCCGGCCAAGATGGTCACCGACAAGATCGGTACCGTAAAGACCATCACCTTTCTTGCCACCAACAATGCCGACCATGAAGTGACGGCTACGGCCAGTTTCAACGTGTCCCCCGAACTGGTCGGCTCCTATTTCAACAAGATTCAGTGCTTCTGCTTTACCGAACAGACTCTTGCCCCCGGAGAAAGTGCCGAAATGCCGGTAACTTTCTTCCTTGATCCCGAACTGGACAAGGTGCATGAGCTTGATACGGTCAAGGAGGTCACTCTTTCCTACACATTCTACAACGCCGACTGATGGGAGAAGTCAAATATGTCCGCCCAAAC
>JALWTJ010000268.1 GCA_027082895.1 Hyphomicrobiales bacterium
ATCGGGGCCGGGGTCATGGGGGGCGATATTGCCGCCTGGTGTGCCTTGCGGGGCATGGGGGTGACCCTGCAGGATCTGGACATGGAGCGGATTGCACCGGCTTTGAAACGGGCGAAATCCCTGTTCCGGAAGCGTCTGAAGAAACCGGTGGCCGTCAATTCGGCGGTGGCACGGCTGGAGGCGGACGTGGCGGGGGACGGGATTGCCCGTGCCGACGTGATCATCGAGGCGGTGGTGGAGAACCTGGAGATCAAGCAGAAGATCTTTGCCGACGTGGAGGCGCGGGCGCGTCCCGATGCGGTGATTGCCACCAATACCTCGTCCATTGAACTGGAGCGGATAGCCGAGAAGCTGAAGGATCCTTCCCGCCTGATCGGGTTGCATTTCTTCAATCCGGTTCCCCAGATGCCGCTGGTGGAAGTGGTGCGCAGCAAGGTCAATTCGGACCGGGCGGTGCAGATGGGATGTTCGTTTGCCTCGGCCATATCCAAGAGCCCGGTGGTGGCCCGCAGCGCACCGGGTTTCCTGGTCAACCGGGTGCTGATGCCCTATTTGCTGGCAGCTGTCGAGCGGGTGGCAAACGGCCAGAGCAAGGAATTGCTGGATGCCGCGGCGGTGGCCTTCGGCATGCCCATGGGGCCGATCGAACTGATGGACGTGGTGGGCCTTGACGTGGGGGCCAGCGTGGCGCGTGAACTGGGGCAGGAAGTGCGGGAGGGCAGTGAATTTGCCCGGCTCATTTCCCAGGGCCATCTGGGGCGCAAGTCCGGCCGCGGCTTCTACCTGTGGACCAAGGGCAAGGTGAAGAAGGGGGAGGTTCCCGAACATGCGGACCTGGCCGGTCTGGGGCGTGAGCTCGTGCAGCCGCTGGTGGATGAGTGCGAGGTCTGCGTCAAGGAAGGGATCGTTGCCAGTGCCGATCTGGCAGATATCGGGGTCATTCTGGGGACCGGGTTTGCCCCGTTCCTTGGCGGCCCGCTTCATGCGCGCAGCCAGGGCAAAGTTTAGACAGGGGGACGGATCATGGCCAACAACTCAAGCAAGACGGCACAAGGAAGCCTGCGACGGGTAGCAATCGTGGGATCCCGCCGGTTACCCTTCTGCCGTTCCTATACCGGCTACAGTGATGAAACAAACCTGTCCCTTCTGGCTGGTGCCCTTTCGGGGCTGGCCGATGCCTACGGGTTGCGGGACAAGAAAATCGACGAGGTGGCGGCCGGGGCGGTCATCAAGCATTCGCGGGATTTCAATCTGGCCCGGGAGGCGTTGCTGGATGCGGGCTATCGCCCTGATACGCCGGGAACTACCCTGCAGATCGCCTGCGGGACATCCCTGCAGGCGGCCCTGATGCTGGGGGCCAAGATTGCCAGTGGGGAGATCGAGTGCGGTATTGCTGCGGGTTCGGACACGATTTCGGATTCGCCAGTTGTGTTCGGGGACAGGTTCGCCAAGCGGCTGGCACGGTTGAGCCGGGCCCGCACCTTCGGGCAGAAGCTGAAGGCTCTTAAGGGGATCAGCCTTGGTGAAATGAAACCGGTGGCGCCCTCGGTCAACGAGCCGCGTACCGGCCTGTCCATGGGGCAGCATTGCGAACTGATGGCGCGGGAATGGGAGATTGCGCGGTCGGATCAGGACGCGCTGGCCCTTGCCTCCCACAAGAATGCCAGTGCGGCAATCCGCGAAGGGTTTCATGATGATCTGGTGGTGCCCTTTGCCGGGGTGCTCAAGGACAACAATGTGCGCGTCGATACCAGCCTTGAAAAGATGGCGGAAATGAAGCCCGTCTTTGACCGGAAATCGGGGCACGGCACACTGACGGCAGCCAATTCGACCCCCCTGACCGACGGGGCGGCCGCGGTGCTGCTGGCCAGCGAGGAATGGGCTGAAGCCAATGGCTACGAGGTGCTGGCCTATCTGCGCATGGGGTCGGTGTCGGCCAATGATTTTGCCGGGGGGGACGGGTTGCTGATGGCACCGACCATTGCGGTTTCGGACATGCTCCGGCGTGCCGATCTGGGTTTTTCGGATATTGACCTGTTTGAAATTCACGAGGCGTTTGCCGCCCAGGTCCTGTGCACGCTCAAGGCATGGGGCGACCGGAAATATTGCCGGCAGGTGCTGGGGCGCGAAAAGGTGCTGGGCAAGGTTCCTGCCAGCAAGCTCAACATCAAGGGCTCCAGCCTGGCCTACGGGCATCCGTTCGCGGCCACGGGGGCCCGTATTCTGGGGCATACGGCCAAGCTGTTGAACACGACAAGTTCTCAAAGGGCGCTGATTTCGATCTGTACTGCGGGGGGAATGGGAGTGGCCGCGCTGGTGGAACGAACCTGAACGAACCTAATGGGAAAGTAGCTTGCCAAAACGTCAATCCCATGCCTATTTTGCAGGCAGTCACGCAATTGCTCACGCTCTTGTGTGAATGTCGACACCCCGCCGGGCGCACCATTTTGCATGCTTGTTCCGGGCGGAACACACAATAACCACAGGGAGAAAAAGTATGAAATTTTCACCAATCCTGCGTTCATCGGTCATCGTGATGGGCGCTGCCAGCCTGGCACTGATGGGGACGGCGTCCTATGCCGCCATGGTGCCGGCGGGCGTCAAGCTGGCCGAGGACCAGACCTTCACCTATCGCGATCTGGACGAATCCAGCTCCTTCGATCCCCAGATCGTTGAGGACGTTTCGGGTTCCGATGTGGTTCGCGACCTGTTCGAGGGGCTGCTGAATCAGGACAAGGACGGCAATCTGGTTCCCGGTGTTGCCAAGAGCTGGGAAGCCTCCGACGATAAGCTGACCTACACCTTCCATCTGCGTGACAATGCCAAATGGTCCAATGGTGATCCCGTCACCGCCGGCGATTTTGTTTATGCCTGGCGCCGTGCGGCGGACCCGGCGACCGCTTCTCCCTATTCCTGGTACATGGACCTGATGTCCATTAAAGGGGTCAAGGAGGTTCTTGCGGGCGATGCGGACCCCTCCACGCTGGGTGTGGAAGCGCCGGATGACCTGACCTTCGTTGTTCATCTGACGACGCCCCTGTCCTACTTCCCGCAGATGGTGACGCATGCCACCACCTTCCCCACCCACCAGGCAACGATCGAGAAATATGGCGATCAGTGGACCCTGCCGGAAAATATCGTTTCCAATGGTGCCTATGTGCTGACCGAGCACATTCCGGGTGAACGTTCGGTGCGTGAACGCAACCCCATGTACTGGGATGACGAGCACACGGTGATCACCAAGACCACCTCGGTGATCATCAATGACGACAACGCGGCCCTGACCCGTTATCTGGCCGGTGAACTGGATCGTACGGAAATCCCGACAGGGCAGTATCCGCGCCTGAAGGAAGAATATCCGGATCAGGCCGTGTCCTTCCCGCGTCTGTGTTCCTACTATTACACCTTCAACCTGTCTGACAGTGGTCCGGAGGCCTTCAAGGACGTGCGGGTTCGTCAGGCCCTGTCCTATGCCATCGACCGTTCGGTGATTACCGACAACGTGCTGCAGGGCGGCCAGTTCCCGGCCTTTACCTTTACGCCGGGCGCAACGGCCGGTTTCGAGGTGCCGGACGTGCCTTTCGGTCAGATGACCCAGGCCGAACGTGATGCCAAGGCTGTCGAACTCATGAAGGAAGCCGGTTATGGTCCGGACAACCCGCTCGAGTTCGAAATGCTCTACAACACGTCGGAAGGTCACAAGCAGATTGCGACCGTGATGAGCCAGATGTGGAAGCAGAAGCTGGGCGTCAATGCCAAGCTGGCCAATCTGGAATGGAAGGTGTTCCTGGATACTCGCGGCAATCAGAACTTCGATCTGGCCCGTGGCGCATGGTGTGGCGACTACAACGAAGCTTCCACCTTCCTGGATCTGGTGCAGTCCGATTCCGGCTACAATGACGGCAAGTATTCCAACGCGGAAGTCGATGCCCTGTTGCTGGATGCCAAGACCGCCGACGATCCGGCAGCGGATTACACCAAGGTCGAGCAGATCATTGCCGATGAAATGCCGATCATTCCCATCTATCACTATACCCGCGTGATGATGATGGATCCGCAGTTGCTGCCGTCCTGGCCCGTGAACAACGTGGAGCAGAACTGGTACAGCAAGGACCTGTACCGGATCGCCAAATAGTTCCGGTTGTACGAATCGAAGCCCCGCGATGTTCGCGGGGCTTCTCAGCTGTCTTGCAGCACGTTTTTTTGCCGAATGTTCCAATCTGATGCGGCGTTTGCCGGGTTGTCGCTTCCTTCCGGTTGCGGATTTGCTCACCGCAGGACAAGCCCGGACCCGGTCTGGTCAGTTGGAGCGCGCAGGAAAGGCGGGGTGATCCCATGATCAATTTCATCATACGGCGTGTGGGCATCGCCATTCCCACCATGCTCATACTGGTGATCTTTTCCTTTTCCATGATGCATCTGGCGCCCGGAGGGCCGTTTACCTCGGAACGTCCCCTGCCGCCGCAGGTGTTGGCCAATATCCAGGCCAAGTACGGGCTGGATCAGCCAGTGTGGCTGCAGATGGTGAACTACATCAAGGATGTGGTACTGCATTTCGATTTCGGCCCTTCGTTCCGTTTCAAGGACCGCACGGTCAATGACATCATTGCGCAGGGCTTCCCCGTGACTCTGACCTATGGCTGGTGGTCGTTTGTGGTCGCGGTGGCGGTAGGGGTCAGTCTGGGGGCAGCAGCGGCCATCTTTCACAACAGCTGGCTGGACTATCTGGCCGTGGGCGTGTCCATCGGGGCGCAGGTGTTGCCCAACTGCGTCATGGCGCCGGTCCTGGTGCTGGTCTTCACCCTGTGGCTGGGGTGGCTTCCGGGCGGGGGCTGGCACGGGGGGCAATGGCAATATCTGGTGATGCCGGTGATTGCCCTTTCCACTTCCTACATGGCTTCCATTGCGCGGATCACTCGTTCCTCGATGCTGGAAGTGCTGAATTCGAATTTCATCCGCACGGCGCGGGCCAAGGGGCTGAGCAAGCCGCGCATCATCATCAAGCATGCGCTCAAGCCGACCATGCTGCCGGTCATTTCCTATCTGGGGCCGGCCTTCGTGGGCATGATTACCGGTTCGGTGGTGATCGATGTCTATTTTTCCACCGGCGGGATCGGGCAGATGTTCGTCAACAGTGCCCTGAGCCGGGATTATTCGGTGATGATGGGGATCACCATCCTCCTGGGGTCGCTGATCATCCTGTTCAACATGATCGTGGACATTCTTTATGCCTGGATCGACCCCAAGATCCGGCTATAGGAGGTTGATATGCGTGTGATCGCCAATTCGGAAAAGGTCGCCAAGATGGCGGAAAACATCGCCGGCATGGACCCGGTGAAAGGGCGCAGCCTGTGGCAGGATGCCTTTCACCGTTTCATGGGGAACAAGGCGGCGGTGACCAGCGTTATCGTTCTGGCCGCGGTGGTGCTGTTTTCCTTCATCGGGCCGCATTTTGCCGTGTGGACCAATGAAGAAATCGACTGGGCCCGTCTGGGCAAGGCGGCGCAGGAAGGGGCGCCGTCGCTGGAAAA
>JALWTJ010000269.1 GCA_027082895.1 Hyphomicrobiales bacterium
CAGGTCGGGGGTGGCCTTGAGAACATCGCGCAGCCGGTCACACAATTCGATGTCCTGAACCAGGGCCTCAACCTTGTCCAGCCGGTAAGCTATGGGTTCCGGGCTGGCCAGGGGCGCGGAAAGCCGGCGGGCCAGCAAGCGGGCGCCGGCGGCGGTCACGGTCCGGTCAATGGCCTTTTTCAGGGAACCTTCCTGCTGGCCCTGGCTGTTGCGCAGAACTTCCAGGGACGTCCAGGTGGCCAGATCGATCTGCATGCCCGGATCCTTGCCGTCCAGAACGGGTGCACTCAGGGAAACACCGGCATCCTTCTGGGTTGCCTGCACATAATGGACAAGGGCCGCCAGAGCGGCGCGGGCGGGCCGGGCAAGCCGTTCGCTTTCAAAACCGTCAAAGGCATGGGAAAGGATTTCGTCGGCGGCATCCGAATCAAAACATTGTCCGGCCGGCACGATGGTCACGTCCAGCAGTTCGGGCAAAAGCCCGTCCATTTCTGCAAGGATCTGGCGCACCTGTTCGGAAACCAGAAGTTCGGCCGGGCGCAAACGGCCCAGCTCGTCGGCCACCTGATGCTGTTTCAGGTCCCGGACAAAGGTTTCGCCGGTGGAAATGTCGGCCCAGGCAAGAGCAAAACCGGTTTGTGCATGCCGGACCATGGCCAGGGCTGCCAGAAAATTGTTGGTGTCCGGGGGCAACAGTTCATCTTCGGTCAGGGTACCCGCCGTCACAAGGCGTACCACATTGCGCCGCACGACAGCCTTGCTGCCCCTCTTTTTTGCCGCGGCCGGATCTTCCATCTGCTCGCAGATGGCGACCCGGTATCCCGCCGCAATCAGCTTGCGCAGATATTGGGAATGGGCCCGAACGGGCACGCCGCACATGGGAATGGGTTCCCCAAGATGGGTGCCGCGCGTGGTCAGGGCAATGCCCAGCACACCAGAGGCGATTTCGGCATCCTCAAAGAACAGTTCGTAAAAATCCCCCATGCGGTAGAACAGCAGAAAACCGGGATTGACGGCCTTGATTTCAAGAAACTGGGCCATCATGGGGGTGGGAGACAGGGCGCGCTTTTCCTTGCCCCTATCCTTTCCGGCAGCTTTGGGACCCGCGTTCCTTTTTTTCCCGATCTGATTTGTGGTGGCGGCCTGAGGCGTCTTCGTGGGCGCATCGTGGCCACCCGCTTCACGGGCCGTGCCGGAATCCTTCCCGTCCGGCGTGGAGCCGGCGGATGAAACAGTGTCGCCGGAAACCATGTAGGGGGCCTGATCTGATACCATCGGTCCAAAAACCGGCTTGAAAAAACGGGTCTGCGCGCATGCCAGCCTAGGACGAATTGGCAGCCGTGCCAACCATCATGGTTCAAAAGAGCGGGGACAATTCACGCCGCGCGTTGCCGTGCGGCCGTCCCCTCCGGCCCCTTGTGCCGGGAATTCGTCCCCGGCTGCGGGGCGACCGTCTCAGACAAAACGGTTGATCAGATTTTCCAGATATTCCTGCCGGCCCGATACCGGTTGGGGGTCCAGTCCCTTCTCCAGAACATGGCTGGAAATCTCTTCAAGGGACATGCCGCCCGCCAGCATCTTTCGGGCGGTTGCATCGTCCCAGCCCCGATAGCGGGCCTCCAGCATGTCATCAAGGGTTGCATCCTCGATCAGGGCAGCGGCAGCCTTCAGGGCACGGGCACACACATCCATGGCCCCGATATGGGCATGAACCAGGTCGAGAGGATCAAGGGACTGGCGGCGCAGCTTGGCATCAAAATTGGTGCCTCCGGTGTCAAATCCGCCGGCCTTGAGAATATGGTAATAGGCAAGGGCCACCTCGGGCACATTGTTGGGGAACTGATCCGTGTCCCATCCGGACTGGTAGTCATTGCGGTTCATGTCGATGGAGCCGAATATGCCATGGGCAATGGCCAGGGCCACCTCATGCTCGAAACTGTGCCCGGCAAGAATGGCATGGCCGACCTCTATGTTGACCCGCACCTCGTTTTCCAGCCCGTACTTGCGCAGGAAACCGTAAACGGTAGCCACGTCGAAATCATATTGATGCTTGGTGGGCTCCTGGGGCTTGGGCTCAAGAAGTATGGTGCCCGGAAATCCGATCCGGTGCTTGTAATCCACCACCAGCGCCAGCATGCGGCCCATCTGGTCCATTTCGCGGGAAAGGGACGTATTGAGCAGGGTTTCATAGCCTTCACGCCCTCCCCAGAGGACGTAATTTTCGCCCCCGAGACGGTGGGTTACATCCATGTTGGCCTTGATGGTGGCAGCGGCGTAGGCAAAGACATCGGGGTCGGGATTGGTCGCCGCCCCGGCCATGAAACGGCGGTGGGAGAATAGGTTGGCCGTTCCCCAGAGCAGCTTGACGCCGGTGCGGGCCATTTCCTGCTCGAACAGATCGGCAATGGCGTTCAGATTGGAAATGGATTCGGCCAGGCTGTCCCCCTCCGGGCGTACATCGGCGTCATGAAAACAGAAATAGGGGGTACCCAGGATATCAAACAGCTCAAAAGCGGTGCGGGCCTTCAGCCGGGCGGCCTGCATGGGGCTGTCGGGCCGGGTGCGATCCCCTTCCAGATCGAACCAGGGGCGCTCAAAGGTGGGGCCACCGAACGGGTCGGTGCCCGGCCAGGCAAGGGAATGCCAGAAGGCCACGGCAAAACGCAACTGGTCACGCATGGGTTTTCCAAGTACCAACTGGTCGGGATCATAGTGGTGAAAGGCCAGGGGATTGGAACTGTCGGCCCCTTCATATGCAATCTTTTCAATGCCGTTGAAGAACGTATTCATGTCATCACCTGTTTCATGGCTGGATATAGGGCAGTGTATCGGGCGTACTTGTCGGACCATGGAGCAACAAGGGAGGGTATCGGCTCGACAATATCCATGATGGGGGGGCGGATACAGACCTGAAGCGGATCGGCACCGGTCAGGGCGCACAGGGAAAGGCGCGCCGCCCCGAATGCCGCTCCGTAATCCCCCGCCGCGGGAACTTCTATCGGCACGCCAAGGTTGGTGGCAATCATTTGCAACCACAGACGAGAGCGGGAGCCGCCCCCCACCGCCACAAGCGAATCAATCGACGTGCCCGCCCGGCGCAGGGCATCAAAACTGTCGCGGAAAGCAAAAGCCACCCCTTCCATGACCGCCTGGGTCAGGGACAGGGAATCAGAGTCATGGGACAGACCGGCAAAAAGACCGCGAATGTCCGGATCGTTGTGGGGCGTGCGTTCGCCGGACAGGTAGGGCAGGAACATTTCCGGTGCCGGTTCACGGAAACTCCGTCCAACCGCATCTGCCAGTTGAACGGCATCCTTTCCGGTCAGGCGGGCGATCCAGTTCAGACTGTCGGTGGCCGACAGGATAACCCCCATCTGGTGCCATGTGTCCGGAACAGCGTGGCAAAAGGCATGCACGGCGCCCGATATATTAGGCCGGAAACGGTCCGTTGACACGAACAGGACGCCCGAAGTGCCAAGGGACACGAAACCGGCACCCGGGCGCACCGCCCCGATGCCGCAGGCAGCAGCGGCATTGTCCCCCCCTCCCCCGGCAATGACCACCGGGCCGGAAATGTTCCAGCGCCGGGCCAGTTCCGGTTTCAGCTGGCCGGTCACCGCATTGCCTTCAAACAGGGACGGCATGTGGTGTCGGGCGAGGCCGGTTGCCTGCAACAATTCGTCGGACCAGTTCCGGCGAGCAACATCGAGCCACAGGGTGCCCGCGGCATCGGACATGTCCGAGGCCATCTCCCCGCTCAGGCAAAAGCGCACATAGTCCTTGGGCAACAGCACATGGGCAATCCGTGAAAAGATGTCCGGCTCGTTCTGGCGTACCCACAAGAGCTTGGGGGCGGTAAATCCGGCCATGGCGATATTGCCGGAAATGTCACGGGAGCGGGGGCAGGCCGCTTCCAGTTCCGCGCATTGGGAGCCGGCGCGCGCGTCGTTCCACAGGATGGCGGGGCGCAGCACCTGTTCCCTTGTATCCAGCAGGGTGGCCCCATGCATCTGTCCGGACAGGCCGATGGCGGCCAGACGCGCCATTTGGTCCGGAAAATTCCCGGCGATCCGATCCATGGCCTGCAGGCTGGCCTGCCACCAGTCCTTCGGGTTCTGCTCGGACCAGCCGGGGGCAGGCCGGGAAACGACAAGGGGAGAAGTGGCCTCCGCCAATTGCCGACCCTGCTCATCCATCAGCAACGCCTTGACGCCCGATGTACCAATATCCAGCCCCAACAGGGTAGCGCCCGTTTTTTCCGCTTTCATGTTCCAGTCCCCATAACCCGACGCAACATCCTGCCTTTCGCCTGTTCAACACCGGCCCACCAGCCTTGTGCCCCTCTCTTGCAGGAGGATTGCCAGGCCCACGGGTTCCTGCTTTAATTCATTTGCTGAAATTATTACCGTCGAGGGAAAAAGGCAAACCAAATTCGCCCGCACCCGACATCCCGACCATACGGAACAGGCAATCATGATCCAGGTAAGCAAATATGGCAGGATAAACGACGCGCCGGTATGGCAGGCACGCCTGCGCAGCCCGACGGGAATGGAAGTGGACATTCTCAGCCTTGGAGCGACAATCCGGGACTGGCGGGTTCCCGTGGGCAATGGGTTACGCTCGATCGTGCTGGGGTTTGACCGGGTGGAACCCTATCTAGGCTATCCGACCTATTTCGGGGCCATCGTGGGCCGGATTGCCAGCCGGATAGCGGAAGCGCGTTTCGTCATGGATGGCCAGACCTTCCGGCTGGACGCCAATGACGGATCCAACACGCTGCACGGGGGGCGCGAAGGGTTGTCTGTACAGAACTGGGAAATGGAAACGGACACGAATACCAACACGGTGCGCCTCAGCCATCACAGCCCGGACGGGCACATGGGCTTTCCCGGCGCCGTTGATTTCACCGTCAGCTACCGGCTGACAGGCAACAATCTGAACATTGAAATGAACGGTCTGCCGGACCGGCGCACCCCCATTTCCATGGTACAGCACAATTATTTCAATCTGGGACAAAAGCGGGACATTCTGGACCATGAGTTATGGATCGATGCGCACCACTATTCGCCCTATGATGCCGACCTGCTGCCCGTGGGCAGCATCCTGCCGGTGGCACAAAGCCGCTTCGACTTTTCCACACCGCGCCCGATCCGGCGCCCGGACACAAACGATCACGATCTGGATTTCAGCACCGTGCTTGAGGCACGGCGCCCATTGGAGAAGCCGGTGGCATACCTGAAGGGAGAAGACGGGCGTGTCCGGCTCGAACTGTTCACGGACCGCCCGGCATTGCAGGTCTACAATTCTGTTACCCTTGACGTGCCGGAAAGGGGCAGCGGAGGGAGATATCTGAGCAAATATTCAGGAATTTGCCTGGAGGACCAGATGCTGCCCGATGCGCTGCATCATGCCGATTTTCCCTCGATCATCCGCGATCCGGACCATCCCTATCACCATTGGTGCCGCTTTGCGATCAGGACAGGCTGAAAATGCCGGGCAGATGAATCAGGCCGCTGCCCAG
>JALWTJ010000270.1 GCA_027082895.1 Hyphomicrobiales bacterium
CTCGTGCACGCCTGTCTTGCCGGAACCCAAGGGATCGGCAAGACCCTGCAATTGCTCAAATATGCCTATCAGGAGAGTCGCAAATGAAGGTGCTGGATCCCGAACAACGGCCCCTGCATGGCCTCAAGGTACTGGATTTCTCCCAGTTCCTGTCCGGTCCCCTGTGTTCGCTCAGGCTGGCGGACCTCGGGGCAACGGTGACAAAGGTGGAACGGGAGGGCACCGGGGATCTGTGCCGCAACCTTTATATTTCGGACACCGATATTGGCGGCGCCAATTCCCTGTTCCATGCCATCAACCGCAACAAGCAGAGCCTTGCCGTGGACCTGCGCAAAGAGCAGGACAAGGAGCGCCTGCGTGAACTGATCCCGCATGTTGACGTGATGATTCAGAATTTCCGGCCCGGTGTGATCGAAAGGCTGGGCTTCGGCTATGACGAGGTGAAGCAACTCAATCCTTCCATCATTTACGGGTCCATTTCCGGTTACGGGGAAAGCGGCCCCTGGAAGGATCTGCCCGGCCAGGACCTGCTGGCCCAGGCCCGTTCCGGCCTGCTGTGGCTGACCGGGGACCGGGACCACGCACCCACGCCCATGGGGCTGGCGGCGGCGGACATGATGGCAGGCAATGCCCTGGCACAGGGGATTCTTGCCGCCCTCGTCCGGCGCGGGATCACGGGGCAGGGGGCGCTGGTGCAGACCAGTCTTTTCGAAGCCATGCTCGATTTTCAGTTCGAGGTGCTGACCACCTATCTGAACGATGGCCACCGCCTGCCCCAGCGCAGCGCGCTCAACGGCGCCCATGCCTATCTGGGCGCCCCTTACGGGGTTTATCGCACCAGCGACGGCTGGCTGGCCCTGGCCATGATTCCCTCCCTTGAACGTTTGTGCACCCTTCTGGGCATCACCAGCCTGGAGCGTTTCTATGGTGACCAGCAGGCTCTGATGACCCAGCGCGACGTGATCAAGGCGGTTCTGGCCGAACGTTTGCTGTCCGCCACCACCGAGCATTGGCTGAGCATCCTGCAACCGGCGGACATTTGGTGTTCGCAGGTGCTGGACTGGGCGCAGATGCGCGACAGCGAAGCCTACCGCATTCTGGACATGGAACAGCAGATCGTGCGCGACGCCCAGATGGAACTGCACACCTTGCGCTCCCCGATCCGCATTGATGGCGCTACCCTGAAAAGCCCTGTTGCCGCCCCCGCCCTTGGTCAGGACAATGCAAGGGTCTGGCCGTCCCGCTGACCCCCGTTCCCGCCCGCTTCGCCGGTCAAGGCAAGGCAACCGTCATTGTCAGCACATTAATTCGATAAATCGCGAAATATCAAATATTGACAGGTCCGGAACCGTCTGTTCTGCTGCACCGGGCCGCAAGAGGAACGGGCCGTCGACTGCCGGGACACGAAAGAGGGGGGCAATGCAAGACATCACATTGCACAGAAAACTGTTCGCCGAATGGCTTGGCACGCTCTTTCTTCTGGCAACGATCGTTGGTTCGGGCATCATGGCGCAACGGCTGGCAGGCGGAAACATGGCCATTGCCCTTCTGGGCAATACCATCCCCACCGGGTCGATGCTGGCGGTTCTGATCCTCGTGTTCGGGGCGGTTTCTGGCGCCCATTTCAACCCGGCCGTTACCCTTTCCTTTCTCTCCCGCGGGCAGATCACGGCGCGTGAAGCGGGCCTGTTCGTGCTGTTCCAGATCCTTGGGGCCATCTGCGGTGTTCTGGTGGCGCACATGATGTTCGATCTGCCCCTGATCGATCTGTCCGTGCAGGCCCGTTACGGGCCGGGACAATGGTTTGGCGAATTCGTTGCCACCTTCGGACTGGTCGCCACCATTCTGGGCTGTATGAAACACCGGCCCGACGCGGTGCCGCTGGCCGTCGGTCTTTATATCACCGCCGGCTACTGGTTCACCTCTTCCACTTCCTTTGCCAATCCCGCCGTTACTCTTGCCCGGGCATTGTCCGACACCTTTTCCGGAATCGCTCCCGTCCATGTGCCCCTGTTCATCCTTGCGCAACTTGCCGGCGGACGGGCGGCGACCTGTGTTTTCAGATGGCTTCTGGAGGAAGCAACATGACATCTTCTCCCCTTGATGAAGAAATTGACCGGCGCGTGGTGCCGGCCCTGAAGACCCACAGGATGGTACTGGGGGAGGACGGGGAAAACCTGTTTGCCGCCGGGGTTGCCGACATGGATTTTGCCGTGGCCCCGGTGGTGCAGGAAGCCCTTGAAAAACGGCTTGCCCATCCCTTGTTCGGCTACGAAGCGCTGCCCGATTCCCTGTTGCCGGCCCTTGGCCGCTGGCAGAACGAACGCCACGGCTGGCAGGTGCGTGTGGAAACGATCCTGCGCGCCCCCAACGTGCTCAATGCCCTCGCCATGGCCATGAACCTGTTCAGCGCTCCGGGAGATGGCATCATTGTGCAACCGCCGGTCTTTTTCGACTTTTTCGACGTGATACGGGAGAATGGGCGCACCCTGCGCACCAATCCCCTGCGCCTGGAAAAGGGCCGCTACCAGATGGATTTCGACCATCTGGAAAAGCTGGCCGCCGAACCCCGCACCCGCATGCTCTTGCTGTGCAATCCCCACAATCCCGTGGGCCGGGTATGGCAACAGGAGGAGCTGGTGCGGCTGGGCGACATCTGCGCCCGTCACGATGTGCTGGTCATCAGTGATGAAATTCATGGGGACATCACCTTTCCCGGCCATGATTTCACGCCCTTTGCCAGCCTTGGTCCCCATTATGCAGACAATGCCATTGTCTGCCTGTCGCCCGCCAAGTCCTTCAATATCGCCGCTTGCTGTTCTGCCTTTACCCTTGTTGCGAACCAGCAAAGAAGAGAGCGGTTTCAGGCCGAAAACAGCCGCCTGACGGTCAACAAGAACAATGCCTTTGCCAACGCTGCCATGCTGGCCGCCTATGAAAGGGGCGGACCGTGGCTCGATCAGGTGTTGGCCTATCTGTGGCAGAATGTTGAACTGGTGCGCCGGGCCATGGCGTCAATGCCCGGTGTCGAACTGATCGAGCCGGAAGGAACCTTCCTGTTGTGGCTTGATTTCCGTGCACTGAACCTTTCGGCCGCCGAACTGACCGCTTTCCTGCGCCAGCGTGCCCGATGGGCCGTGGCCCGGGGCGAGGCATTCGGACCCGAGGGGCAGGGGTTTGCCCGCCTCAACATTGCCTGTCCGCGCTCCCGTCTCCGCAAGGCTCTTGACCGGTTGCATGTCGCCTTGAAGGAGCAGCAGGGAACGACGGGGAAGTGATCTGCCGTCAACCGGCTCTGGCGCGCCTTGCCGTCAGGAAGACGGTTTGCTGGTCTTTTTATCCGTTCCGCCGGGCGCATCGTCCGCAAGGGGACGGTCGTCATCCTCCA
The DNA here is from genome assembly GCA_027082895.1 of Hyphomicrobiales bacterium. Classification (GTDB taxonomy): domain Bacteria; phylum Pseudomonadota; class Alphaproteobacteria; order Rhizobiales; family Devosiaceae; genus DROE01. The sequence goes on from JALWTJ010000270.1 coordinate 3,389, forward strand.
GGATGCGATAGGCGGCCCCCTGCAGGTCTTCATACTGGCCGTTCCTGAGCGACCACAAGAAGGCCCCCAGCCCTGTCAGGGCCAGCAGCAGGGCGATGGGTATGAGAATGACCAGACTGTTCATCGGGCGGGCTCCGCGGTTCCGGAAGCAGCGGGAGACTTTGGCACCGGGGAGGAAGAGCGGTCGGTAGATGTCGGGAAGCGCAACCGGCGCAATTCCCTGTTGCCGAACCGCAGCTTGAGGGAGTTGAGCGTAACAAGGATCGAGGAGGAACTCATGGCCAGAGCCGCAAGCAGCGGGGTGACGAAACCGGCAACCGCCAGTGGCACCGCCACCATGTTGTAAAGGATGGCAAGGCCGAAATTCTGTTTGACGGTGCGCGCTGCCCGTCGGGCCAGCACAAGGGTTGCAGCCACCCCTTCCATGTTGTCCCGCGTCAGGATGAAATCTGCCGCATTGCGCCCCACATCGGCCGCGCTGGCCGGAGCCATGGACGTATCGGCAGTGCGCAGGGCCGGGGCGTCATTGATCCCGTCCCCAACCATCAGCACATGATGCCCCTGCTCCTGCAACGCGCGGATTGCCGCCACCTTTTCCGCCGGGGCCATGCCCCAGCGCGCTTCGCTGATACCCAGTTTTTCAGCGAGGTCCATGACGGGGGCCTGCTGGTCACCCGACAGCAGCAGGATGCGGCACCCGATCTGTTTGAGCCGGTCAAGGGTGGCCTGTGCTTCCGGGCGCACCGTGTCGGACAGTGTGAAGCGGGCCTGTTTTTCCCCGTTCAGGCTCAGCCACAGTTCGGAACCTTCGGCAGGGGGAATGTCGGCCTGTGGCGCACACCAGTCGGGCCGTCCCAATTTCCATTCTCCGGCCGCGTTGCGTGCCAGAAGGCCCTTGCCCACGACCTCCTCGACCGAACCTTCGAACATGTCCGCCGTTCCGGTTGCAGCAACGATGGCGCGGGAATAGGGGTGCTGGGAATGGCGCGCAATGCGTGCCGCCATGGCGATGGCGTGCGGTTCCCCCTGTGGCCGACCAACCAGGGCCGGATGGCCGGCGGTCAGGGTGCCGGTCTTGTCGAACACCACCGTGTCCACTTCTGCCAGCCTTTCCAGTGCTGCTCCGTCCTTCATGATGATTCCCGCCTCGAACAGGCGGCCCGCACAAACGATGTGTACCATGGGCACCGCCAGTCCCAGGGCGCAGGGGCAGGTTATGATGAGCACGGCGATACCGATCAGGATGGCCTGATGCCAGTCACCGCCGAATAGCCCCCAGCCGACAAAGGCGGCAAAGGCCACCAGGTGCACCAGGGGGGCATAAATGGCCGCGGCCCGGTCTGCCATCCGCTGGTAGCCGGCCCGGGAATGTTCCGCTGCTTCCATCAACTCGATCATGCGGGCAAGGAACGACTTGTCCGCCGCTGCTTCCACCTCAAGGGTCAGGGAGCCGGAAAGAACCAGCGAGCCGGCCAGCAGGTGCACCCCGGGTACTCCGGCCTCGGGAACCGCCTCCCCGGTGACAAGGGAAACGTCCACATCGCTTTTCCCCTCCACCACCAGTGCATCCACCGGCAGGCGCTGCCCGGCAGTCACCATGATTTTCATGCCCGGAACCAGGGAGGAGATGGCAACCGATTCGGTCTGTCCGTCCTCCATGAGGCGCAGCACGTTGCGCGGTGCCAGCCGGGCAAGGTTCTTTACCGCCCCCCGCGCCCGTTCCCGCATCATGTGGTCCAGCGTGCGTCCGATCAGCAGGAAAAACAGCAGGGTGACGGAAGCATCGAAATAGGCCTGCTCCGCCCCTCGTGCCGTTTCCACAACGCTCATGATCAGTGACAGGATCACCGCCAGCGTGATCGGCACATCCATGTTGAGGCGCTTCTGGCGCAGGCTGGCCAGCGCGGAACGGAAAAAAGGCTGCCCCGCATAGCCGATGGCCGGGATGGCGATCAGGGCGGAAATCCAGTGGAACATTTCCCGTGTGACGGCATCGGCCCCCGACCAGATGGAAATGGAAAACAGCATGATGTTGCCGGCAGCAAAACCGGCTACCGCCAGCGACCGCAGCAGTTCGGCCAACTGGTCATCCTTGTCC
>JALWTJ010000271.1 GCA_027082895.1 Hyphomicrobiales bacterium
TGTGGGAAACTACACGATCGGGCAGCGGCGGGGGCTGGGCATCGCTGCGGGGACGCCGCTTTATGTCGTGCGGATCGATGCGGCCAGAAGGCAGGTGGTTGTTGGACCCCATGAGGCTCTCAAGACGCATACGGTGCGCCTCAGGGACGTGAACTGGCTCGGGGCGGAACCTCTTGAAAAGGTGGCCGCGGGCAACGGGCTGGAAATCGAGGCGCGCATCCGTTCGACCCGGCCGCCGCAGCAGGCGGTATTGCTGATGCGCAACGGGGAGTTGCATGTTACCCTGATTGCCGGGGAACATGGCATTTCGCCCGGGCAGGCCTGCGTGTTCTACGCCGATGGGGAAAGGGAAGCGCAGGTTCTTGGGGGTGGTTTCATTGCCGAAGCGGTGCCCTCGGTATTTGCCGCCTGATATTTGCCGCCTGAATTGTGCTCAGGCCCCGTCGGGCGGTGCACGAAAGGGGGGGCGGTCTTCTGGCGTGTTTCAGTTGCCGGTCTGGGCCAGGGCCAGCCGGGCCACGGGCACCCGGTAGGGGGAACAGCTGACATAATCGATATCCAGCCCTGCGAAAAATTGCAGGGACTGGGGGTCGCCGGCATGTTCGCCGCAAATGCCCACCACCAGATCCGGGTTGGCGCCACGGCCGCGCTTGATGGCGGTCTTGATCAGTTCGCCGACCCCGGTGGTGTCCAGGGTGACGAAGGGATCCTGCTCATAGATGCCCTTGCGCTGGTAGGCGGCGAGGAAGGCGGGCGCGTCATCGCGCGAGATGCCATAGGTGGTCTGGGTCAGGTCGTTGGTGCCAAAGGAGAAGAAGTCCACTGCATGGGCGATTTCTCCGGCGCGAAGGGCGGCCCGGGGCAATTCGATCATGGTGCCGAAGGAAATGTGGATGCGCTTGTCCGCGCCGATGTCGGCCCGCTCCATCAGGTCCGTGGCCTGTTTCTTCAGCCACAGTATTTCGCGGGCGGAGGAGACGAAGGGAACCATGATTTCCAGCAGTACGGGTTCTTCCTGCCGGTCGGCGGCGGCGCGGGCACCGGCGAACAGAGCGTGCATCTGCATGCTCAGGATTTCCGGGTAGGTAATGGCCAGCCGGCACCCCCGGTGGCCGAGCATGGGGTTGACTTCCTTGAGCCGTTCCAGGCGCTGGCGCAGGGAACTTGCGCTCAGGTCCAGGGAGCGGGCCGTGTCTTCTATGTCCTGATCGGTTCGCGGCAGAAACTCGTGCAAGGGGGGGTCGAACAGGCGCACGTTCACCGGCTTGCCACCAAGGGCGGCGAACAGGTCCGCATAGTCTCCTGCCTGATAGCTGATCAGCCCTTCAAGGGCGGTGGCCCGGTCTGTTTCGCTTTCCGACAGGATGAGACGGCGCAGGGCCACCATGCGCTCCTGGGAAAAGAACATGTGTTCGGAGCGGGCCAGTCCGATGCCTTCGGCGCCGAAGTCAAGGGCGGTGCGGGCGGCGCTTATGGTCTCCACATTGGTTCTGACGGCGATGGCCCGGGTGGTGTCGGACCAGCCCAGCAGGCGCGAGACGGCCTCCCCGATATGGGGGCGGGACAGGGTGAGGGCGCCGGCAAACACGTTTCCGGTGTTGCCGTCAATGGTGATCCAGTCGCCTTCGGAAAACGGGGTATCGCCGATGCGGCAGGTCCGTTTCTGCATGTCCACCTGCAGGCTGCGCACGCCCGCCACGCAGGGGCGGCCGGTAACGCTGGCCACCATGGCGGCATGGCTGGTCATGCCGCCGCGGGCTGTCAGGGCGCCGGTGGCCGCCTGCATGCCCTCGATGTCAGTGGGGCCGGTTTCCATCTTGACCAGGATGGTGTGGATGCCGCGCGCCTGCAGGCGCACCGCGTCATCGGGGGTGAAAACGATCTTTCCGCTGGCTGCTCCCGGGGCCACGCCCAGCCCGGTTGCCAGCGGATGGCGGTCGGGATCGTCGGCGAGCCGGGGGTGCAGGATATGGGGCAGGCGGGCCGGATCAAAGGATTTTACCGCCTGGTGGGTGGACCAGGTGCCCTGTTCGGCCCGTTCCACGGCGGCGGCAAGATCGGCTTCGGCGGTCACGGAAACCGGACGGGCGGAAACGAAACGGGACTGGCCGTTGAAGGTGGCAACACAGGCCACCATGTGACGGCCCGCGGCAGCGTCCAGAACTTCACAGATGCGGGAAAAGAATTCGGGGTCGGCTTTCTGGTCCGGGGTCAGCTGGCCGGTACCGGGCATGGGCGCGGGGCCGAGCTTTCCTGTCTTGGGATCCCGGGTCATGAACAGGTCCACATTGCCCTTTGCGGTGGCCTGTATGAGGACGATCTGGTTGGCACGGGCCGCGTCGTTTTCGCTGTCGGCCCATAGCGGGGTGGTGCGATCATAGGATTCGAATGCGGCAGCGATGGCTCCGCCAAGGGGCTGGCGCAGGGCCACGGATTCTGCTTCGCTGCGGGGGGGAGGAAGATTCTTGCGCACCGGCATCAGCCCGGCGCGGTGGGTGAGGGCACAGGTGCGCACTACCAGTTTTGGCGGCTCCTCTCCCTTGGGTACAAGCCGGAACAGGCGGGTGACCCAGGCGGTACGGAGCCGTTCGCTGGAATGTTCGCGTTCGGCCTGAAGGGCCTCCCATGCGGCGCGGGTGAGGCAGATGGTGGGGATGGTGGGGATTCCGGCGTCATAGATGGTGCGGGTCCAGCGGGCCTTGCCGACCAGCAGTTCACGCTGTTCGGCGGACAGGGGGGCGGCGCCCTCTGCGGGGGAAATGACAATCATCTGTTGTGCCATGGACATGGAAATGACCTGATTTCCCTTCAGCATGTAACGGTTTTTTCGAGCGGGACCATCGTGCTCCGCCCGCTGCGGTTTCAGTATTGCCCCGGGTTGCGGATTCCTGCAACCGCTCTTGACATGGGTTCGTGTACAAAGCATCAGATTTTCATGAAAAAGATGAATGCGTTGAAAATCACCCTGTGTTCCCCGCGCGGCTTCTGCGCCGGGGTGGACCGGGCCATTCAGATCGTGGAGCGCGCACTGGAGAAATACGGGCCACCGGTCTATGTGCGCCATGAAATCGTGCATAACAGGTTCGTGGTCGAGGGATTGCGAAAGAAGGGGGCGGTGTTCGTGGAGGAACTGGCGGAGATTCCGCCCACCGATGCGCCGGTCATCTTTTCCGCGCACGGGGTGGCCCGTTCGGTGCCCGCTGATGCGCAAAAACGCAACATGTTCGTGCTGGATGCCACCTGCCCGCTGGTGTCCAAGGTGCATGTGGAAGCGCAGCGCCTGTCCCGGCAGGGGCACCATATCGTGCTGATCGGGCACAAGGGACATCCCGAAGTGGTAGGAACCATGGGGCAGTTGCCCGATGGGGCGATTTCGCTGGTGGAAACGGAGGAGGATGCCCGCCGTTTCCTGCCCAGGGGAGACGGGGGGCTGGCCTTCGTTACCCAGACCACCCTGTCCCTTGACGATACGGCCCGTATCATTGCCATCCTGACGGAACGGTTTCCCGATATCCGGAGCACGCCCAAGGAAGATATCTGCTATGCCACCACCAACCGGCAGGCGGCGGTAAAGGAAGTGGCGCCGGGTGTGGATGCCATGGTGGTGGTGGGGGCGCCCAATTCCTCAAACTCCATGCGGCTGGTGGAAGTGGCGGAAAGAAGCGGCTGTCCGAACGCGGTTCTGGTGCAGCGGGCTGCCGATATCGACTGGTCGCGGTTCGAGGGGATCACCAGCCTGGGGATAACGGCGGGAGCATCGGCGCCCGAAACGCTGGTGGAGGAAATCATTGCGGCCTTTGCCGCCCGTTTTGACATATCCGTTACTTCCCATGTGACGGCGCGGGAGAACATAGTCTTCAACGTGCCGCGGGAGTTGCGGACATGAGTGACAGGGAACGGGTGCGGATCCATACGGATGGGGCGTGTTCGGGCAATCCGGGCCCCGGCGGATGGGGAGCGGTGCTGCAATATGGCGGGCATGTGCGCGAACTCAAGGGAGGGGCGCCGGAGACCACCAACAATCGCATGGAACTGACGGCGGCCATCGAGGCGCTCAATTCCCTGAAGCGGCCGTGCGGGGTCGAGATGTTCACCGACAGCACCTATGTCAAGGACGGGCTGACCCGCTGGATCCACAACTGGAAGCGCAATGGCTGGAAAACGGCGGCGAAAAAGCCGGTCAAGAATGCGGATCTGTGGAAATTGCTGGATGGAGCCGTGGAGCACCATGATGTCAACTGGCACTGGCTGAAGGGGCATGCGGGGGACGAAATGAACGAGGCGGCGGACCGTCTGGCCAATGAGGGGATGGCCCCTTTCAAGCAGGCGAACAGGTCAGTGCGACCTCCGGCAGCAGAATGATGCCGGGTGGCGGAAAGGGGATGGTGCGGGCCGCTTGCGTCCTTTCGATTTCGGTGACAATGTCGCTTTTCGGGGGGAATCGGTTTTTGCATGTCTGTCATGACATGTGCCTGTTTTGAAAATTGTTCCGGAGGGGAAGCAAGGCACGATGAATTGGGGAATAGTGATCTTTTTGATCGTGGTGGGGGTCATCGCCTATGGGGTGATGGTCTACAACCGGCTGGTGAAGAACCGGCAACTGGTGGAAGAGGGCTGGTCGGGCATCGACGTGCAGCTGAAGAGGCGGGCCAATCTCATTCCCAACATGCTGGAAAGCGTCAAGGGATACATGGCCCATGAATCCGATACGCTGAAGGCGGTGACGGAGGCGCGGGCGGCGGTTCAGGGGGCCGGCGATGTCTCCCCGGCGGTTCGCAGCGGGCTTGAAGGCGCCCTGTCAGGGGCTCTTGGCCGCCTGATGGCGGTGGCGGAAAGCTACCCGGACCTGAAGGCCAATACCAATTTCCTTGAATTGCAGGACACGTTGCGCAGCGTGGAAAACGAAATCCAGCTGGCGCGGCGTTATTATAACGGGGCGGTGCGCAACATGAATGTTGCCGTTGAATCCTTCCCATCCAACCTGATCGCCAACCAGTTCCACTTTACGGCAGCGGAATATTTCGAACTTGAGAACGAAGCGGACCGGGCCGTGCCTCAGGTTTCCTTCGACTAGGTTGGGAAGGCGGTTTGAACTGCCGGGATGGCTGCAGGGAGGAACGTTCGGATCATGAAGGTGACAGGGTCGGTTTGGGCAATGGCCAGATTCCTTTGCGGTATGGGCTTGCTGCTGCTGATGCTGCTGGCATTTCCGGTACAGGCCGAGGAGGTCATTCGCAGCTTTTCCAGCAATGTCGTTCTGCAAAAGGACGGCACGGTCGATGTGACCGAAACCATCAAGGTGGTGGCCGAGGGCATCCAGATCCGGCGCGGCATCTTCCGGGATATTCCCACGCAGTTGCGGAATGATGACGGTTCGGTCCTGAATTCCAATCTGACGGTCGTTTCGGTGAAGCGGGATGGCAGGGACGAGCCTTTCTTTACCGAGGATATTTCGGGGGGCACGCGC
>JALWTJ010000272.1 GCA_027082895.1 Hyphomicrobiales bacterium
CCCCCATTTCCCCCTTCCGTCCCCGCCGCTGGCGCGGTGCCATCCTGCCCAATAATGCCAAGGTGCAATTCCGGGTTCGCGAAAGCGAGAAACGCCCGGTCTCGGTGGTAGCGGACAGCCGGGAATTTGCCAGCGTGGTGGACATTTCCATCGAACAGGACCAGCAACGTTCCGCAACCCTGCTCTTTGACCCCGGTCACTCCCTGGAAGAAAGGGTTCTGAACGAACAGTTCACCTATTGATACGCATCAGCGCCTAGGGACAACTCCACTTGTTCCCGCCGCGGTTTTGGCCGACCCTTTTGACCATGTCAAACACCGCCCGCTCTCCCCGCACCAGTCCGCCACCCCAGACGTCAGGAACGGCTTCCGCCTCCGGCACGTCCCCAACGCCTCAAACCGATCCGCGCGTTGCCGAAATGGTGCGCAAGGCATGGGAACTGCATGAAAAACTGGGCCCCAGGGGCTACCGGATGATTACCCCGCCCAACCCGTTGAAAAACCGGGTGCGTCCGATGCGGCGCAAGGGATTTGATCCCGTCGCGGCTGCGGAACGGAACCTTGAAATCATGTCCGTGTCATTCTCCGGCTGGCTGCGCGAGGAACGCGAGCATCTGCGCAAGACCTATGAGGCCCTGCAGGCCGCCCCGGACAACCCGGAAAGGTACCAGGCCATGAACCGGGCGGTGCACCGGATCAAGGGCAACGCGCCCATTCTGGGAAATGTTGCTGCGGGCATGATCGCCGATCCCCTGTCCCGCCTGCTGGAAAACTGCGCCGACTATCAAAAAACGCGCCCGGTGCTGGCCCTGTCGGTCCATGCCATATGCCAGGCACTGGATCAGGACACCCCGGCCAACGATCCCGAACTGGTGGAAACGGTGAACATGCTGCAATCCATGGCGGGACGCTGCATCATCGCCAAGGATACCGCCAGAAACCCTTCCAGGGATGCCACGAAAGAAGCGGCCGGTTGCCGCTCGGGCAACCCGTGTTCCAAGGATCAGGCTGCCGGCAAGGCCAGTTGCCCCCTCGCCCCCGTCACCTGCGGCACCCGCATCTGAGCTTGCCGCTCCAGTTGCCGGCCAAGCGCCGCGTTGCTCAATTCCTGATCCGCCACCGGCAGAACCCGCTCATCCCCCACAGTCTGTGAAAAACGCGGCATGACCCCGCGCGCTGCCGCACGGGCCAGCACGAGGTTCTGTTCATCCAGATAATGGAAAATTTCCTCCAGGCTTTCCGGAATGTCCCCATCATGCTCGATGATCAATTCCTCGATCAGCGCCCCCACCACATAGTGGCGCGATGCCCAGTCGCTGGACAGATCGCACGAGCGGGCAAACAGCACCAGCCGCGCCAGCAGGCTGCTTTGGGCTCCATCCATGCCACATTGCCGGAACAGGGCATCGAGCGCAGCACGCACACCATTTTCCAACAAGGTGAAAATCTTTTCCAGCGGCATGCCGCTGACGACAGCCAGACATTGGGCAAAGAACAGCCCCTGCCCGTTTATCACCGCGTGCAGCAGCAGGCGAGCATTGATCCGCTCTTCCCCAAGCAATGCACGGGCAAACCCGTCCCCACCCCCTGCTGCCTCTTTTTCACCGATCCGGCTGGTGGCCCCGTCCACCCCGTCCCGCATCAGGCGTTCGATCCGGCCCGGCTGTATGGCACCGCTGACCAGGGAACAGGCCGACAGATCTTCGGTAATTTGCCGTACCAGCGCCAGCCGGCTGAGACCGGGCAGCGCGTCACGGTCCAGCAAGGCCCCCCGAACTGCCGCCACGTGCCCGAACTGCTCCGCAACACGCGCCAGAACCGGACCCGGCACCGTTACGTCTCCACGTTTGAGAATGCCAAGAACAACCCCTTCCCCTCCCCGGTCCAGAATGGCCTTGGCCAAGCGTTCCGAAATTTGATCGCGGCAGGCAAGAGCCTCAACCACCCGCATCGGGGCATCCCTTGCCACCCGCACGAGATCCACCTCCAGCAGAACCGGGGAATGCTGAACCACCGCCCGCGCAATGACCGGCGCATCCCGCACAAGGGCCAGCATGATCACCCGCGGCGCATCACGCGAATACAACAGTCCGAAAGCCAGTGCCGCACGCACCTTGACCGATGAATCATCCAGAAAACCGAGCAGGCTGGCATAAAGCGCCGCATTTTCGTCCGCCGGCCCATCATGATTGAGATAGGCGTCAGCCACCATGCGCGCCGCCTGTGCCCGCTGATCGGGGTCGGACGAATGGCTCAGGGCGACGAAATGCTGGTAGGCAACCATCAGGCAGGATTTTCCGCAAACGGAGAACAGGATTGTCCCAACCCTAGAGGGGAACAATTAAGGATTGGTTCACCATGTTCCCCCTCGCCGCAGGAAACCCCGGTCCGTCCCGCTGCCTCCTTACTTGCCGGACTGCCGACCATATAATTGCACGAACAGGGCACCGCCCGGGTCTACGATCACACTGTTCTGCACCGGCGTGCCGACCGGGGGGGCATCGCTGAACATGGAAGTAAAGGAAACGTCGGGCGCCTGAATGCGCACCCCCGGCCCGATGCGCGAGGGAATAGGTTCCCCCGGACGCGATGATACTGGCGCCACGTCATTTCCCGCCCCGGCCACCGGCACCGCTCCCTGCACGCTGACGCCTGCATTCCCGGCACCCCCGAAATCCGCAATCAACGCCCGATAGACCTCCCGAATGGTCCGCGGACGCCCCCCTTCATAGAAAATGGCCGGATTTGCCGCCGCCTGCTGGCGAAACAGGAGCGCCGCCGCCTGATCCGGATTTTCCAGCCCGGCAACGAACAGGCGTTCTGCCCCCCGTGCGCCAAGAAAATGGGCAATATAGAGTTCCCCGGGACTGGGGGGACGACCGAAACGGTTGGCCAGATATTCCCCGTTGCGCCGCGTATAGGCCGCCGCCAGATCGGCCGCCACCTGCGGATCTTCACGCAAGGAAAGAACTTCCCTGCGCAAGGCATTGTCCCGGATTACATAATTCCCGTCAGAGTCCTGTTCGATTGCCCGGGCATAATTTCCATACCCAAGCCGCCCCCCATCCTGTTTCATCACCTCCAGCCAGGTGCTTTCCAGAAACTGGAACAGGCCCACCGCAGAGGACGAGGACGCCTTGGCGTCGGAACTGAAGCTGCTTTCCCTGAAAGCGGTCTTGACCAGATAGTTGAAATCCACCCCGGACCGGTTCCCGGCCCGCGTCAATACGGGCACAAGATCTTGCGGCACCTGAATGGCAGCAACGCTCACGGTTTCTCAACTCCGCTCAATCGACCGCGTCAGACATTGGCGCGAATCCGTCAGGGCATCCCAATTCGTTAACAGCATGCTAAAAAGGCATTAAGTTTTCCTTAACCATGCCCATTTACATTCTGTTAACCGTTCCAGTAGCTGACCAGCTTGTCCATGTCCGGCTTCGGCTTGTCCTCCAGCCGGGTCTGCGGCGTGCCCACATGCACGAAGGCCACGAACTGTTCCCCTTCACGCGCGCCCAGCATCGCCGCCGCCTCCGCATCATAGGCAAACCAGCGCGTCACCCAATGGGCGGCATAGCCCAGGGCATTGGCCCCGTGAACAAGGTTGAGCGCCACCGCCCCGGCGGACAGAATCTGTTCGATTTCCACCACCTTTGGATGAGAAACGGGGGAGCTGATCACCCCGATGGTAAGCGGTGCAGGAAGAAACCAATTCCGCTCGACCTCCAGTTTTTCTTCCGAAAGTTCAGGGTTTCGGCCACGAACGATCTCAGCCAGCCTTTCACCCGCAGCACGGCGTGCCTCGCCTTCGATGATGACCAGACGCCACGGATTAAGCTTGGCATGGTCCGGCACCCTGAGACCAATTTCAAGCAGCGTGTTCAATTCCTCCTTTGTCGGCCCCGGCTCCTCCAGAAATGCCAAAGGCACCGACCGGCGGGTTTGCAGATATTTCAACAGTTCAGGATTTGCGGCCATTACACTCTCTCTTGATGTTGCACCCGGCATGTGACACAGGTTTTCCATATTCACCTGATAAGCAGCCTAACTGATTCACCCGGGGGGAATCGAACTTTTGCATCGCCTGTTCACTGCTTTGTTGGTCCTGTTTGCCGTGCTGCTGCCCGCCATGTCGCATGCGCAGGTGCCGCCCCCCATCCCCCATCCGCGCATCGAGCGTCCCGGCGACGCGCATCCGCCGGCGAACGACCAACCCTCCCTGCTGGCGCCACAGAATGCCGGTCAGGGCGGGAACGACACCACCCTTTCCCCCGATACGTCTCCCGTTGCGGGAAACCCGCCGGCCCCGGATGTGCCGGCAGTCGCCCAGCCCGTGACCCTGTCCGCCCGGGTCAAGGAAGACGGCCCCTCCATCCCCAGCGGCCTGATGTGGCGCATTTTTGCCACCAGGCCCGATGAGACCGGCAAGCTGCCCATGCTCTTCAAGTCCGAAGATCCGTCCGTGACCCTGAGCCTGGTGCCCGGCAGATATCTGGTACATGTGGCCTATGGGCGCGCCCAGGCCTCCGACACGCTGGACGTGGTCCCCGGCCCCAACGTCAAGACCATCATTCTTGATGCCGGCGCCCTCAAGCTGCGGGCCGCCGTGACAACAGAAATTCCCATTCCCGCGAACGAACTCACCTTCGATATTTCGACAACCGGCCTCAACGGCGAACAGATTCCGGTGGTCAATGCCGCGCTGGAAGACGAAATGATCTACCTGAATGCGGGCGTTTACAGCGTGGTCTCCAAGTGGGGCAAGCAGAACGCCACCGTCAGGGCCGACATCCGGGTTGAACCGGGACAGGTCACCGAGGCAACCCTGTTCCACAAGGCCGCCCGGGTGTCGTTCGTGCTGGTATCAAAGCCCGGTGGCGAAGCCATTGCCGACGTGGACTGGAAGGTGCAGGACAAGGACGGAAAGACCATGCTGAGCTATTTCGGCGCCTTCCCGACCGCGGTTCTGGCCAAGGGGGACTATACGGTCATTGCCCAGTCCGGCGATGCCGTCTTCAACCGGGATTTTCAGGTCCAGCCGGGCCGCCCGATAGAAATCGAGGTTCTGACCACCATCTATTGACGCAAAGAAAGACTGCTGGGGTGGAAAATCGGCCACGGCGAAAAACCGGGCCGGCAACCAGCCCCATCGTGGCCGTGCTGCCGATCAGGTTTCCGGATCCACCTGTCATCTGGCGCCTGCCTAACCCTTTCACCCGTCGGGCAACCGGAAGACCCGATCCGGAATCCATCCCGTTTCCCCCCTGTCATTTGTGCACAGGCACCAACCGTTCTTGCATGTCTGAACGTTCAGAAAGTCCCCCGGCTCCACCTTGAGCTCCATGGAATCATAATCATAGGTCGCGACCATGATGCCATCCATCTCAACCGCCAGATCATCCGCCACCCAGCCTT
>JALWTJ010000273.1 GCA_027082895.1 Hyphomicrobiales bacterium
CCCCAGAACACTTCCGCCGACCAGAACACTTCCGCCGACCAGAACGCCCCCGCCGCCGCGCCCGGCAATGCCCCCTCCACGGAAAACAGGGAAAATTCCGCCGCACCGGTCGAGCAGGATCCCGAACAGGCGCGCCAGGAAGCCGACGCCCAACTCCGGGAAATTCAGAACGCCATTACTCTGTCTGCGGATCGCCGGGAACAGCTCAAGGCGGAAATCGACCGCATGAAGGGGGATCGCAACCAGCAGAATGCCGCCCTGATTGCCGCCGCCCAGCGTGTCAAGCTGACCGAAATCGAGGTCACCGATATCGAGGAAAGCCTGTCGGTCCTGCTGGCCGAAGAAGCCCGCATCACCGCCCGGCTGAACAGCGCCGACATCAATATTTCCAACCTTCTTTCCGCCCTGCAGCGCATCGGAAAGAACCCCCCGCCCGCATTGATCATTGCCCCCTCCGATGCGCTGAATGCGGCCCGCTCCGCCATGCTTCTGTCCGCCATCCTGCCCCAATTGCGCGAAAAGGCGGACCTGATCATAGCCGATCTGAACCGTCTCAAAAGCGTCAAGGAATCAGTGCTGGCCCAGCGCAATACCCTGATCGAGCGCTACCAGTCCCTGTTCGAGGAGCAGTTGCGCATCGCCACCCTCATCGAAGCGCGCAAACTGGGCATGGACCGGGCCGGCCGGGATCTGCAGGAAGAAGAAGCCCGGGCCGAGGCCCTGGCGAACCAAGCCACATCCCTGAACCAGCTCATTGAAAGCCTGCAGCAGCGCATTTCCGCCGTTGCACAGGCGGTAGACGCCCAGAAACAGGCCGATGAGCAGGCCGCGGCCCTGGCAGCGGGAGACACCACCGTCACCCCCACCCCCCAAGCCGTCGCCATCGCACTGGCCGATGTCCAGCGCACCAGCCCCGCCATTCCCTTTCCCCTGGCAAAGGGCTATCTGACCCTGCCCGCTTCCGGCGTGGTAGTATCCGGTTTCGGGGACGATGACGGCTTTGGCGGCACCTCCAGGGGCATCTCCATCGTCACCCGCGCCGATGCCCAGGTCGTTGCCCCCGCCGACGGCTGGATCATGTACAAGGGCCCCTATCTTAATTATGGCCAGATCATCATTATAAATCCCGGGAATGACTACACGATCCTGCTGGCCGGGCTGAGCAAGGTTTCCGTTGATCTGGGCCAGTTCGTGCGGCTGGGAGAACCGGTGGGCACCATGGGCTCACGAACAGTTGGTCAGACCGTGACAACAAGTGCTGGAGTCTCGCGCCCGACCCTTTATATTGAACTGCGAAATCCCGATGAAGAGCCCGTTGACCCGGCCCCCTGGTGGTCCGACAAGACAGGCATTGCCCGCAACGACACCGACAACAGCACCAACCCGGATGCACCCGAGCCGAACGAACCCAACACCCAGTCAAACCAAGCCGGATAAATCACCCATGCCCCTTTCCCGTTTTACAGCAAGGCCCCTTACCATGTCCCTTGTTGCCTCCCTTTCCACTTCCCTTTCCACGCTGGTTCTGACAACGGGAATGCTCGCCTTTTCCCTCTCCCCCTCCCTCGCCCAGGTGCAGGGGCCCGATCCTGTTTCCGAAACCGTTACCCGCTCCCCCGAGGAAATTTATTCCCAATTGCGCCTGTTCGGCGAAGTATTCGATCGCATCCGCAAGGAATATGTGGATGTGCCGGACGAAAAGGAACTCATCCGGGCGGCCATTGATGGCATGCTGAGCTCCCTTGATCCCCATTCGGGCTATCTGACCCCAAGCAGCAATGATGCCATCCGTCAGGATACCAGCGGCGAGTTTGGCGGCCTGGGTATTGAACTGACCATGCAGGAAGGTGTGGTCAAGGTCATTTCCCCCATCCCCGATACCCCGGCTGAAAAGGCCGGCATCCAGTCCAACGATTTCATCATCAAGCTGGATGGCAAGCCGGTTCTGGGAATGGGAATGGATGCCACCATTGCCAAGATGCGCGGTGCCGTGGGCGACCCGATCACCGTCACCGTGGTGCGCGAGGGGGTAACCGAACCTTTCGACGTTACCCTGGTCCGGGATCGCATTCCCCTGCGAGCGGTACACTGGACCCTTGAGGACGGGGTGGGCGTCATGCGGCTGGATTCCTTCTCCGAACAGGCCTTTCCGGGTATCCGCAACGCCATTCTGGACATGATCGCCCAGGAAGACGGCAAGCTTCCCGCCGGCCTGATCATCGATCTTCGCAACAATCCGGGCGGGCTGGTGGACCAGGCGGTTGCCATCGCCGATGCTTTCCTCTCCGAAGGCGCCATCCTCCTGACCCGGGGGCGCACCGAAGCCGAAAGCGCCCGCTATGACGCCCAGCCTGACGATCTGGACAAGCTGGTGGCCGATGTTCCCCTGATCATCCTGATCAATGGCGGATCCGCTTCCGCTTCGGAAATTCTGGCCGGCGCCCTGCAGGACCAGAAACGGGCCACCATCATCGGCACCCGCTCCTTCGGCAAGGGATCGGTGCAACTGATCATTTCCCTTGGTGAAGACGGTGCGATGAAGCTGACCACCGCCCGCTATTACACCCCATCCAACCGCTCCATCCAGGCAGTGGGCATCCAGCCCGATATCGAGATACTTCAGAACGTGCCCAAGGAATTCCAGGGCCGGGATGAAATTGTCGGTGAAGCAGCCCTTGATGGCCAGATCGGAGGGGGCAGTGCCGCCGAGGCAACCACCGGCTCCTCTACCTATGTCCCCAGCGACAAATCCCTGGATACACAGTTGAACTATGCCATCGACCTCATTCTGGGCAAGGAAACCAACCCCGCCTTCCCCGCCGCCAAGGACGATTGATACACCCGTCAGGAACAGGAGTAAAAAAGCCATTGTTCGCCAGATCAGCTGATCTGGCGAAGCAATGCGCAGGCGTGCACCGCAGGTTGCGCCGGACCGGAAGCAGAAACGAGCCGGCCCCCGCGGGGCCTTAACGCGAAATAAACCATGTTGCCCCATCCTGCGACCAGGTCTGATTCGTGCGGGACACTTCCAAATGGCAAACAATCTCGCATCCCCCCTTGGCAGGAAGAAACGTCCCCAGCTTTCCCTGCGCCTTGCCTATGGCCCCAAGGACTGGCCCATCGGCCGGGCAGCGGCAGCCCTTTGCGCCTTGATCCTTATCATCTTCGGCCTCAGAATCTACCTGGTTGACGACCCCCTCGGGGGCCAGCCACAGGTCGTGCTGCCCATCCGGTCCACCCTGGACACCAACCCGGTTGCCCAGCAGGTCGCCGCCCCGCCCGATCAGCGACTGGCCATCGTCTCCGACAGCTCCGGCAGCCCCGACATTACCGAAATTCCCTCCCAGGCCATGGCGGCAGCGGATGAAAGTACCCTCCAGCGCACGGAATTTGGCGCTTTTCCCGAACTTGTCGAACAGACCCAGCACGGCCCCATCCCCCATGTCGGGCCGGATGGCCGCACCCCGTTTGAAGCCTATTCCCGCCCCTCCCTGGGCCCTGAACTGATAGCCACAACCCCCGTGATTGCCATTGTCGTGACCGGCATGGGCCTGAACCAGAGCGGCACCATGGAGGCCATCGATACCCTGCCGGACAATGTCACGCTGGCCTTTGCCCCCTATGCCCGTTCCCTGGAAAACACCACCGCCGCGGCACGCGAAGGGGGCCACGAACTGATGCTGGAAGTGCCCATGGAACCCTTCGACTATCCCAATTCGGATCCCGGCCCCCAGACCTTGCTCACCGGCTATCCACCCCGCGCCAACCTGGACCGGCTGTTCTGGCTGATGTCCCGCTTTGGCGGCTATATGGGCCTGATCAACAATCTGGGCGCCAAGTTCACGTCGTCCGCCACCGACCTGTCCCCGATAATGGAAGAACTGGGCACCCGCGGCGTCGGCTTCATCGACGATGGCAGTTCAAACCGCTCCCTGACCCGCCAGCTGGCCATGGCTAATCGTGTGCCCTATGCCCGCGCCGCCCTCACCCTTGATGCCGTGCCCTCCCGCGCCGCCATTCTGGCAAAACTGGCTGAACTGGAAGCCCAGGCCCGCGAACAGGGCAAGGCCCTGGGCATCATTTCCGGCTTGCCTGTCTCCATCAACACCCTTGCTACCTGGGCCGCATCCCTGAAAGAAAAGGGCATCGAGCTGGTCCCCGCCAGCGCACTGATGAAATCCTGAAGAAAACGAGTTCGCCATGAGCACCGCCCCCCTTTCACCCTCGGGAAAACCCTATCGCCCGTGCGCCGGCATCTGCCTGTTCAACAAAAAGGGCAGGGTGTTCATCGGACGTCGCAACGACATTCCGGATTACGACATGCCCCACCCCTGGCAGATGCCGCAAGGGGGAATTGACGAAAATGAAGACCCCCTCGCCGGTGCCTTGCGGGAATTGCGCGAAGAAACGTCCATTTCATCGACCCGCCTGTTGCGCCGGGCACGGGACTGGATGACCTATGACTTTCCCCCCGAACTTATCGGCAAGCTGAAGCGGGGAAAATTCGGCGGCCAGCGGCAGATATGGTTTGCCCTGCTGTTTACCGGCGAAGAAAGTGAAATCAATGTCCTTGAACCGGACGAAGGCCGGCACCCGTCCGAATTCTGCGAATGGCGCTGGGAGGATCTCACGACTCTGCCCGCACTGGTGGTCCCCTTCAAGCGGGATCTCTACCACAAGGTTGTGCAGGAATTTGCCGACCTGCCCGCAGCCATTGCCAGCGGCGCCCTTGACGGCTAGAGCACTTCCCGAAAAGTGGGAAGCGGTTTTCGGACAAGAAGTGCGGAAATATCAAACAGATAGAGCGTGGTCTTGATTCCATCAGAAACAGACACGCTCTAAAGCCCAGTCCTGCCCACGGAGCAGCTACCGCCTCCAAAAATATACTAACCGCTCCACCCGGCCGGTGAAGCGATTTGCAGCAAAATGAATGGGAAAGCAGGTCGCCCTGCTTCCTTTCCTGACGGTCAGAATTCATCCCAATCCGCATCCACCGCCGCATTGCCCTCGCTCAGATAGGTCTTGGCGGCCTGGGCCGTAGCGGGTGAAGCCGCAGCAGGAACCTCGTCAGGCGACGATCCGGAAGCCGGCTGGCCAGATGCCGGTGCCGGCGCCTTCGCTGATGCAGATTTTGCGTCCGGACCCAGAACAAACATGTCCACGATCCGGTCCAGTTCATCCACCTGCCGGTCCGTCTGCGCAATAGCCGCGTTGGTTTCCTCCACCAGCGACGCATTATGCTGGGTCATCTCATCCATCTGGCGCACGGCAACGTTGACCTCGTCGATGGAAGAGGCCTGCTCCCGGCTGACCCGGGCAATGTTCTGCATCAATGTCGAATTGTGCTGGATTTCCTCGATCATGCTCTTGAGC
>JALWTJ010000274.1 GCA_027082895.1 Hyphomicrobiales bacterium
GTAACGCGGAACCGTTCGTCCATTACAATCCCTCGGCCTTGGCCAGGGAATGGACGGCTTCAACCCGCACCTTGTCCAGTTCGTCCTCGGAAATACCCAGTTTCTGTCCCACCAGTTTTTCGATGCCTTGCACCAGTGCCAGCGCATCCAGTCCATAATAGCGCATCAGGTAGGGGCGTGAGCCGCCATGGGCATAGGTGTCCTTCAGGCCGAGACGCATCAGGGGTTTGCCCGATCCTGCATCGGCCATGGTTTCGGCCACAAGGGAGCCGATGCCCCCTTCGGTAACGTGGTTTTCCAGGGTGATGACCCCGTGCCGGACGGCGCCGACATGGTCCAGCAGGGCGGTGGTGTCAAAGGGCTTGATGGTGTGCAGGTGCAGGTGGCGCACGGATATGCCGGCCTTTTCAAGGGCGGTGCGGGCGCGCATGGCTTCTTCGGTGCAGATGCCGGCGGTGACGACGAGAATATCGTCTCCCATTGCCAGTTCGCGCATTTCTCCCACCTTGATGGGGGTATCAAACAGGCGGGGCACCGACCCGCGCAGAACCCGGCACCAGACGGGGCCGTCGATGGAATCGGCGGCGGCACAGATGCTTTCCACCTCGGTGGCGTCGCCGGTTTCCAGAATGGTCATGTTGGGAATGGAGCGCATGACCGAAATGTCCTCGATGGACTGGTGGGTCATGCCGCCGGGGGTGGTAATGCCGGGCAGAAAGGCCATCAGGCGCACCTTGCGCCGCGGGTAGGCGATGGAGGCCACCAGCTGATCATAGGGGCGCCGGTACATGAACACGCCAAAGGTATGGATGAAGGGTCGGAACCCGGCCAGCCCCAGCCCGCCGGCAAAACTCATCATGTTCTGTTCGGCCATGCCCATGGACAGGAACCGGTCCGGATGCCGGTCGCGAAAGCCGTCAATTTCACACGAAGAAGTGAGATCGGCGGACAGGCACAGCACGTCCGGGTTGGCAAGGGCGTGCCGTTCAAAGGCGGCGGCATAGGGTTTTGTCACCATTTCAACCATCAATGGTTCTCCTGCCCGTAATCGATGGGATCCATGCCCAGCTCCGCGGCAATGGAAATGTTCATGCGCGCCCGTTCCTCCTCCGAGGAAAAGCGCACATAGTGGAGCCGGGGAAACCGTTCCTTGAGAATGGACATGGAATGGTAGGGGCAGGTGCGGGCCAGAATGATCAGGGGCCGGCCGGGATGGGGCTCCCTTACCGCCTCGCGCATGGCGGTAATGTCATGGCCGTCGATCTCGATACATGCGGCACCGAAGGTTTCAAAGCGCTGGCGGATGTCGCCCACCCGCATGACCGAATCCATGGCCCCGTCGCATTGCTGGTCGTTGACGTCCATGATGGCGTAAAGGTTTTCGATTTCGTGGTGGGCGCAGGCTTGAACGGCTTCCCAGGTCTGGCCTTCCTGTACCTCGCCATCGGACATGAAGACCCATGTGCGCCCCGTTTCGCCCCGGCGGGCGCGGCCCCAGGCCAGTCCGGCGGCGGTGGACAGGCCGATGCCCAGGGTGCCGTTGTGCACTTCCATGCCGGGGCTGTGTTCGGCGCCGATCATTTCCACGCTGGAGCCATCCCGGTTGAACATGGCCAGCCCTTCGGGGGCCATGCGGCCGACCTCGACCAGGGTGGCATAGGCGTTCAGGGCGTAATGGGCCGGGGCGATGAACAGGCGGTCGAACCCGGGTTCGAACGGCCCGTTATATCCGGCGCCGGTATGGTAGGTGGTGTTGTCCGCCGAGGGCACCCCCCCGAAGGGCTCGGGGATCATGGGCAGGGTGGGGTCCCCCAGATTGAGTTCCTCGTTATAGAGCCATGCCAGCTGTTCGGCGGCGGAGCATGCCTGGGACAAATATCCGCCATTGTTGCGGATGGCGTGCTCGAAGACCCGGCGGCGAATGCCCAGGGCCACATCTTGGGTCGATCGGGTGTTCTTCATGGGGGCTCCCTTGATTGTGACTATTGTCACTTGATTTTGACAACTGTCAAGAGATGGCAGGGGAATTTGATCTTTAGAGCGTGTCTGTTTCTGATGGAATCAAGACCACGCTCTATCTGTTTGATATTTCCGCACTTCTTGTCCGAAAACCGCTTCACACTTTTCGGGAAGTGCTCTAGCCATGGAACGGCACGGGTGGACATTTTGTTTGTTTGAACGGATACCACAAGGATCTGTTGTCAATCGTTTGATGGAAGGGGGTAAGTCGGGAGATCAAGGTTCGGTTGTGGCGCAACGGGCAGAGGTTGGGGGGCGGGAAGGGGTGCCAGAACCGAGGATTCAAGCTCATAGTTTGGTAAAGCCAGGGGGTCCGTGCCGTCTTCCTCTCCGGGAAAGAGCCCTGAGGCGCGCGGATACCAGATGGTGCTGTCCATGACGGTGCGGGCTGTTCCGGGCTCCCGGTCGCCGAAATCGCCGGCCTCGAACGCAACGGGGGTATCTTCTGCCGGCTCGACAAGTTCCACGGAGCGGAAATAGGCCGGTGCCAGGGTTTCAGGGTCCCGGGGGCCGGGATAATTCCTGCTGGGATAGACGATTTCGACGGAAGTTACGTCCTTGACGGTTTCAGGAATGTTGACGGAGATGGTTCGGGTGGCCGCGGTAAGGGAGCGGATCGCTGCGGTATGCCCGTTGATGAGAACGGAAATATCGTGATCGGCGACAAAGCGGGCCGGGTTGGTGGTGATCAGCAGGTGCCGCGTGATGGTGGGGCAGTCGGCAAGGGGGTCATCATGGGTGATGGCGCAGAAGATCTTTTCGCCGCGGGTGGCGCCGTAGGATCGGTTCAGCGCCTTTCGCAAATCCCTCAGCTTGTTGATGGAGTCGAGGATGGCCACGCTGACCGCCCGTTCGAAATTGCGATTGATACGGCCGCGCGGCGTGGTCCCCTCGCCCACGATTCCGGCCGTGGTCAGGGCGATATAGGGATCATTGCCGCTGGGATCGACCGTGCCCTGATCCTTGTTCAGATAGGCGTGCTTGACCCGGTCGAGGGTGTTTGAAGTGCTGTTTGTCGTGACGGAATATTCGCAGAAATAGGACTCGGGAAGGGCTTCGAAACATCCGGTCATCAGCCCTTTTGCAAGGGGAATGGTGTTTTGCGGCATGGCCAGAAAGGGGGCCGGTATCAACTTTCCGAGGCCCGGCGGATTGGTGGGGGAGACGGGGGCGCTGGAGTTGGCAATATCCACCCAGTTGGAGTGGGAATAAAAGTCCTGGGCGGTGTGCAGCATGATGCCGAAATTGGTCAGAACCCGGCATTTGGCCGACAGGCCGGCATTGTTCCGGGTAACGCAGTCCGGGTCTGAAATGTCTGTTTCAGCGGCATTGATCCGCAGGTTCTGGTCCACGATGGCAGCGGCGGTGGCCACGGCAAGACGGAAATACTTGTTCATCCAGCCGATACATTTCGTGATGTGTCCCCGGGCGGCCGTGCGGGACTGGGGATAGCCGGGGGTTGGCAGAAAGTCCCCGTCATCGCAATGGGCCTGGCTGATCAGGTTCATGCCGTTGGACAAATCATCGGGATAGCCCACGGCACCGAACGTGCCGCTGCGACCGGCCAGCAGGTCAAGAGTTCGGGGTTGAACAAAGAGCCTGGAGGAAGGGGATGCCGGATTGGCATAGGCGCGCCGGGTGATGCGTTCATGTTCGGAATTCTGGCCCAGATAGGAAATCGTTCCAAAAGAAAATACTGAAGAACCCGAGGCAAGGAGCATCAACAGTGAAATGATCATGGACCGGACAAATATTCTCTGCATTTTTCCTGCCCTGTTCATTGTAGAACCGGAAACACTTTTCCAGAGGGGGCGTGAAAAATCAATGGCAGGCTGGTGATCCCGGCGCGATTCGAACGCGCGACCCCCAGATTAGGAATCTGGTGCTCTATCCAGCTGAGCTACGGGACCAGTGATGTATTCATTAGGTGCAGATAGCGGGGCGATCAAGCCGATTTTTGACGGATTCGCAGGGGAACGTTTTTTGCGCGCAACCCCGGGGGGGGAAGCGGCATTTGCCGTGATTGACCGGGGTAGCTGCAGCCACCTGTTCTCCCGCGCTGGCAGAACGGGTCTGAATTGGCGTGATTTCCCTGCAATAATTGTGTAGCCTTGCCCTTGATCAGAAAGAACATGTTCCATCCAGTTTTCGGAAGTGGACGCGTGAAGGTTTTTTCAGGACAGGTTTGCGGCTTCAAGATACTGTTACTGGTGTTGGCAATGTTATCCATATCCCCGGCTGGAGCGCAGGAATGCGCGGATCTCGTTGACGGTCCCATGGGACGGGTGGTTGATGTCGTGGATGGGGATACGCTGCTGCTGGACAATGGCCTGAAGGTGCGCCTGATCGGTATTCAGGCGCCAAAACTGCCTCTGGGGCGGATGGATTTTGAAACCTGGCCCCTGGCAGAGGATGCACGGCAGGCCCTTGCTGATCTGGCTCTTGGACAGACGGTGCGGGTGCGTTTTGGCGGGCAACGGAGGGATCGTTACGGGCGCGTGCTGGGGCATGTCTTCGTGGGTGATGAACAGGTCTGGGCGCAAGGGGCGCTGGTGGCGGCCGGGCTGGCGCGGGTCTATTCCTTTTCCGACAATCGGCGGTGTCTCGCTCCCTTGTACCGGATGGAGGCCCAGGCGCGGGCGCAGCGGGCCGGAATATGGAACGGCATTGATTTTTATGCCATCCGGCATGCGGATCGCCCGCAGCAGATCGCGCGGCGGGTGGATCAATATGAACTGGTCGAGGGGCGGGTTCTTCATGCGGAACGTGTGGGGCGGCGTGTCTATTTGAATTTCGGATCGGACTGGCATACGGATTTCACGGTGACGATCGAGCAGGCAGCGCTGAACCTGTTCGCGGACCGGGGGCTTGACCCCGTCAAATTGCAGGATGCCCTGATCCGGGTCCGGGGATGGGTCGAATTGCGTGATGGTCCGCGGATTGCGGTTACCCATCCCGAGCAGATCGAGGTGCTGGCGCTACCATGAGCATGGAAGGGAGGTGGAAGGATCAGCTTTGGCATTTGCCGGCCCGTTCCCGGATGTTGGGGAGGGGCGGTGCATGCCGGCTGGCACGGTTCGGGTTGACGGTGGGGCTGGTGCTGCTGGTGTCCGCCTGTTCTGCCTTTCTCGGGGGGCCCGAAATAGCCATCCGCCAGACGGGGCAGGACACGGTGAAGGCGGTGCCGCAGGGGACGTCCCCGGGGGACGCGGTGATCGGGCGGCGCGAGCATCTGGTCATCGTGGCATCCTACGGGGGGGTTTATTCCCATCGGCCGACCGAGGTTCTTCTGGCGGGCATTGTCTCCCGGCTTCTGATCGCGGCGCAGCAGCCCCAGTCGTCCT
>JALWTJ010000275.1 GCA_027082895.1 Hyphomicrobiales bacterium
ACTCAAGGGGGTCGATTCGGTGCGCGATGCGGCGCGGATTCTGGAAGAGCGGGATGGGGCGGGATTCCGGTTTCACGGGTTCGTGGAAGGCAACGATATCGGCAAGGGCACTGTCGATGTGGTGGTAACCGAGGGGTTCGTGGGCAATATTGCCCTGAAGACCGCCGAGGGAACCGCCCGGCAGGTGGGAACCTATATTCGTCAGGCCCTGAATGCCGACTGGGTATCCCGGCTGGGAGCGCTGGTTTCCCTGCGCGCCCTGAGCGCCCTCAAGCGCAAACTGGATCCACGTACCAACAATGGCGGGGTGTTTCTCGGCCTGAACGGGGTGGTGATCAAGAGTCACGGGGGCACCGACGAGATCGGTTTTCGCAGCGCCCTTGATCTGGCTTACGAAATGGCCCGCTTTCAATTGATCGACAAGATCAACGATGGCCTCCGGCAGATCGAAAATGATTCCGAAGGCGCCGCGGAGCCGGAAAAGGCACTGCCAGAAAATACCACAAATGGGGACAAGGATGCCGCCAAGGCCGCAACGCCGCGGGAGGCAGCCGCCCCTTCATCCAAACCGGAGCTTTCAGCGTGACAATCACCTGTTCTGTCATCCGCGGGGTCGGCGGATACCTTCCCAGCAAGGTCATGACCAATGCCGAACTCGAGTCCATGGTCGATACGTCTGACGAGTGGATCGTGCAGCGCACCGGTATCCGGCAACGCCATGTGGCGGCAAAGGGGGAGACCACCTCCGATCTGGCTACCGCTGCCGCGCAGAAAGCCCTTGCCCATGCCGGCATGACGGCAAAAGACGTGGATCTGATCATCGTGGCAACCACCACCCCGGATTATACCTTCCCTTCTGTCGCCTCTCTCGTGCAGGAGAAGCTGGGCATGCATCACGGTTGCGCATTTGACCAGCAGGCCGTCTGTTCCGGTTTCGTCTTTGCCCTTGCAACCGCCGATTCCTATCTCAAGTCGGGCATGGCCCGCACCGCTCTGGTCGTTGGCGCGGATACCATGACCCGCATTCTGGACTGGAAGGATCGCAATACCTGCGTTCTGTTCGGCGATGGGGCGGGGGCGGTAGTGCTTCAGGCGCAGCAGTGCGCCCCGGACGAGCCCCGGCCCGGTATTCTGTCCTCCCGCCTGCGCTCGGACGGTCGGCACTGGAAAAAACTGTATGTGGACGGGGGGGTGTCGAGCACCGGCACCATTGGTCATATCCGCATGCAGGGACGCGAAGTGTTCAAGCACGCCGTGGCCATGATTACCGATGTGATCAACGATGCTCTGGCCGATGCCGGCAAGAGTGCTGCGGACCTGGACTGGTTCATTCCCCATCAGGCTAACCGGCGCATCATCGACGGGGCCGGAAGGAAGGTCGGCATTGCCCCCGAAAAGGTGGTGGTGACCGTGGACCGGCACGCCAATACCTCCGCCGCATCCGTGCCGCTGGCCCTTGACGAAGCAGTGCGCGACGGGCGGATCAAGGCCGGTGATCTGGTGATGCTGGAGGCCATGGGCGGCGGATTTACATGGGGAGCCAGCCTTATTCGCTGGTCTGCCGATTGACCAAGCCGGGTTTGCAACGCTAGTTTGGGTCCAAGGGCCACTGCCCGTCACGGTATTTGTCACGAATTCATTCGGGGGATGAACACGCGCATGGGACAAAAAACGGTTACACGAGCGGATCTGGCAGAGGCGGTCTACCGCAAGGTCGGGTTGTCGCGCACCGAATCCGCAGCACTTGTTGAACGCATTCTCAAGCTGATGAGTGATGCCCTTGTCCGGGGGGAAAGCGTCAAGCTGTCATCCTTCGGCTCGTTTCATATCCGCTCCAAGAGCGAACGCATCGGCAGAAACCCCAAGACAGGGGAAGAAGTACCCATCCTGCCCCGCAAGGTCATGGTTTTTAAGCCCAGCAATGTCTTGAAAACCAAGATTAACAAATCTATGGTCGGCACGGAAAAGTAACGACTTGTATTGCGGAGAATCTCCTTGGAAAAGTCGGAACAAGCTTTCCGGACCATTTCGGAAGCAGCTGCCGAATTGCAGCTGCCCCAGCATGTCCTGCGCTTCTGGGAAACCCGCTTTGCCCAGATCAAGCCCCTGAAGAGAGGGGGCGGACGCCGCTATTACCGTCCCGAAGATGTTCTGCTGCTCAAGGGCATTCGCCACCTTCTGTATGATCAGGGTTTCACCATCAAGGGTGTGCAGCGTATCCTCAAGGACAAGGGCGCACGCCATGCCATCGAAATTGGCGCGGCAGGCGGTATCGTGGAAACGGGGGACACGGCAGGTTCTTCATCTGTTGTTCCCGTTGCTTCCGCTGCCGGGGACAAGGCGGCGCCCCATGCCGAACCAGCGGCCCCCGCGGGCATTTCCCCACGGGCCCGCCAGCGTCTGTCCCGGGTCATGCGCGACCTTCTGGAATGCAAGCGCCAGCTGGACCTGGCACGCGAGGAATGATCCCTTTTCCGTCACCGGACGGATTTGCCTTTGTCGTCCTTGCCAGTGGGTTCCTTTCTTCCCTGCGCTGTGATCTTGGGGACAACAGGCAAGGTCAAAAGAACGTCACCAGCTTGCTTGTGTTCCATGGCCGGTCCACACTGAACGCCCGACAACAGATGGCAAGGAGGTGATCCGATGATCAATGAGCATATGCGAAGGTTTCAGGATTTTGGAAGCACGGGCAACATTTCAGGGCAGCCCCTGATCTGATTGCCTGCCTCCCGGTGCCGCTGATTTCAGGCGCCCCCCTGGATTTTCGATGGACTCGTGGAAGGGCCGTCTCGGTGAGGCGGCCCCTTTTGCAATCTCTCCGCCAGGATGTCCGGGGAACTTTTCCCATGCCGGATACCGTAACCAAGCGCTAACCCTGTTGATCTAGCATGAGAAACGATGTGCCGGTCCTCCGGGCCGTTTGAGTATGGAGTATCCCATGGAAAGTGCGCGCGGTGTGGCAGGCCGGTCGGCTCTGGCGGCGGCTTTTGCGCTTTTTCTGTCCGGATGCAACCTTTTCGGGGACTCCATCGAACAGAAGGTGGTCGACGCCGCTGTGGCCAACTATTCGGGCACATGTGCCTGTCCCTACAGCACCAACGGGTCCGGTGGCCTGTGCGGATCGGCCAGTGCCTGGTCAACCAAGGCACCCAATGCACCGATCTGCTACCCGTCCGAAGTAACCCTGGCCATGATCGCCAGCTATCTGGCAACGCATTAGAGCATGCCACTTTTCCCATTCCGGAGCAGATGTCAGGGTTCCGGTAAGGCGCCCCGATCGAAAGGCGGCAATTCTTCGGGCATGGTGGGCTCCCCCGTCCGTCGCAGAACGCAGTCCTGCAACCCCTTGTCCGCGGGCAGGCATTCCCATATCACGGCGCTGATGCCGAAACGGCCCAGTGTCTGCCGGGTGAACAGGGACGAAGCAAG
Source organism: Hyphomicrobiales bacterium (assembly GCA_027082895.1). Taxonomy (GTDB): domain Bacteria; phylum Pseudomonadota; class Alphaproteobacteria; order Rhizobiales; family Devosiaceae; genus DROE01. Next base: position 3,430 of record JALWTJ010000275.1, read on the forward strand.
GCACCGTGCCCGCGATTGCCGGCACACCAGGATGATGCCCGGCACCAGCCCCGTTTCCGCCGCATAGGCCAGCGATTGCCCGATGCCTTCCTTCCATTTGTCGGCCCAGTCCACCTCGATGACCAGCGTCGATGTCATGCAGTCCGCCCGCCGTTGTGGCCCAAGACGCACCTCGCGCTGCATGTGGGCGCAGAAGCGGGCCTGGTAATCCGTTTCCAGCAGGTTCCCGGGCTGGGCCGTCTGCGGCAGGGCCAGAAGAACAAGCAGGATGATGACGGCAAATCGGAACATATCAGGAACATATGCTATTGCCATCAGTTTTCAAACCCCGGAACACTACGGATTTGCCCGCGTTGCAAGGAACAGGGGAGGGGAAGTTTTTCTGGAACGCATGGTGCCATACCATGCCGTTTGTTCCCTTTTGGTCCGGTGAGCGCAATTTTTTGGTTGACGTCAAACGCCCGAGAATCTAGGACAATTTCCATGTCGGGGTGTAGCGCAGCCTGGTAGCGCATCTGTCTGGGGGACAGAGGGTCGTAGGTTCAAATCCTGCCACTCCGACCATTTCCCTTTTCCGCAATGGGTATTCCGGCGTGATGTCCCGGCTCGTCTGGTCGCAGGCGCCGTCCCGCAACGGCAGGCTGTTGGCATGGCGCGGCGGGTCCTGTTTCGTTGTGTCGTCCCGCCTATTCTCGTGTACCGTTGCCAGATTGGTTCAGTGCTCCAAAATCGGACGCGTCATGGCGTTCGCGCAACTGTTCCGAGGGTTCCCCCCGTGTCCGGTTGACCATGCAACCTCTTTTCACTGCGTCGCGGGCAAAAATGTTTTGTGCCCATTCCATGACATGGGAATAGCTTGTTACGTCAAGAAACACGTCTGCCCCTTCATAGGTGCGGCCCAGTACCAGCTGCCCATACCAGGCCCAGATGGCAATATCGGCGATGGAATAGCTCTCTGCAGCCATGAAGGTGCGTATCGACAAGTGGCGGTTCAACACGTCCAGTTGCCGTTTGACTTCCATGGCAAACCGGTCGATGCAATATTCAATTTTCAGCGGAGCATAGGCAAAGAAATGGCCGAAGCCGCCTCCCAGATAGGGAGCGCTGCCCATCTGCCAGAACAGCCAGTTCAGGCATTGGGTGCGCCCCTGCCGGTCCTCCGGCAGAAAGGCCCCGAATTTTTCCGCCAGATAAAGCAGGATGGACCCGGATTCAAACACGCGTAGCGGCTCGGCTTCCGAACGGTCCAGCAGGGCCGGGATCTTGGAATTGGGATTGATATCCGCGAAGCCGGAGCCGAACTGATCGCCTTCCCCGATATCAATAAACCAGGCATCATATTCGGCCCCCGTCTTCCCCAGGGCCAGCAGTTCCTCCAGAAGAATCGTCACCTTGACGCCATTGGGCGTGCCAAGGGAATAAAGTTGCAAAGGGTGCCTGCCCACGGGCAGTGTCTTTTCGTGGGTCGCGCCGGCAACCGGGCGGTTGATGTTGGCAAACGTGCCGCCATTTCCCTCTTTCCATTTCCAGATGCGGGGAGGCGTATAATCGGCGGGGAAATTCATCGTTCGGTTCCTTTTGGGCATTTTCGGGCAGGTGGAGCGGCTCCGTCGAAGACAGATTGCCTGCTGTGCAGTCTCTTGCCCACCGGAAAGAAGGTGCGGTCAGCAAGATGTGAACGAGCAGGCGGGGAACGGCTTCCGGCCAAGCCCGGTATTTTCCGGGCGAAACAGGATCAGATCAGGCGGCCCCTTTGTGTCAGCTGGGCAGAATTGGTGCGTCCGTACCCCGCTTCCACTCCCCAGATCATGCCGACCAGAAGGAAGAAATGCCGCCAGTGATCCGTGTCGATGATGGCCGATTCCACCGCCAGCGGAATGAAGGTTGCAACCAATGGAATCATCAACAGCCGGTTGG
>JALWTJ010000276.1 GCA_027082895.1 Hyphomicrobiales bacterium
GGGCCATTTGTCTGCCTTTTGCCTGATGGCAGTGCCATTGGGGTACTGGGACGCAACCGGGCGGGAAAGCGGGTCTGTCTTGCCCGGGGTGGCAGGGTACTGCTTGAGGACAGGCAGCTTGCCGGGATTGCAACGGGTACGATCATTCGTGTTGCGCCACTGGATTCGGAAGAAGAGGGGGAGGCGCAAACCGGGGCGCATGGTTTAGAACATGTGTTCGGGGGGGTTCTTGGTCGCTTTGCGCGCCTGGAATTTGCAGGGCAGGCAGGCCGTTTGCTGCAATTGTGGGTGGCGGCGGGGCTGAGCAACATGGTTCTGCTGACGCTGCCCCTGTTTATTACCACGGTTTATGACCGGGTCATTCCCCATGGGGCGTTTGAAACACTTGTAGCGCTGACCATCGGCATTGTTATCATTTTTGCAGTTGATATCGGGTTGCGGGCCAACCGGGTCAATCTTCAGGAGGCGATCGGTGTCAATGCCAGCCACCGCTTGCAGACCCGTTTTTATCGTAAGCTGCTGCATACACCTCTTGCGGCGTCGGAAAAGTCTTCCTCGGGCATTTCCGCGCTTCTGGGGGAGGTGGATCATGTGGCCATGGCACTGCCGGCCCTGTTTGCGGGTTACATGTCCGATCTTCCCTTTGTTCTGATCATGCTTGCATTGGTGGGGTATCTGGCCGGTCCGGTGGTTCTGGCTCCGGTTACGGGCATTCTGCTGATTGCGGTCATCAATCTTTTCGGCAGTTTTCGGGCGCGTCGGGCGGCGGGGGAAGCCCATGGCCTGAAGCTGAAACTGCAGGATGAGACCATAGCCAGCGCAATGATGCTGCCTACGGTCAAGGCCATGGGAGCCGAGGGGGAACTGCTGCGCCGGTGGGAAAACCGGCTCGATGAAACGGCGTTCAAGATGCACAGGGCACGCCAGTCGGTGGCGGTTGCGGGACAGACCGGGATGGTGCTGACCCAGTTGATCATTGCTTTTACCATTGTCATTGGTGCGGTGCAGATCAATGCCGGGGCCATGACCCTTGGCAATCTGGCAGCCGCGGTGCTTCTGGTGGGGCGGATCCTGTCCCCGGTGTCCCAGGTGATTGCTCTTTCGGGGCAGTTGGGAAACATGCGGGCGGCTCTTGCTACCTATTTCCGGGTTGTCGATCAGCCCGATGAAAAGGCAGGGGACAGTTCCGGGCGGCCCGATGGTGCCATAAAGGGCGCGTTTCGCCTGCACAAGGCAAGCTTTGGCTATGACGGTTCGCCGTCTCTCAGTCTGGATCAGGTCAGTCTTGAGATCAAGCCGGGCGAAAAGGTGGGCATTATCGGGCGAAACGGATGTGGCAAGTCAACATTGCTGGCGCTTCTGCCGCGCTTTCATGAACTTTCCTCGGGCACCTATCAGATTGACGGGTTTGATTCGCGCCAGATATCGCCTCACCTTCTGCGCCGTTCCATGGGCGTGATGTTTCAGGACACGATCTTGATGCAGGGCAGTCTGAGGGCCAACATCTGCCTTGGTGTTTCCGATGTGTGCGAGGTGGATTTCCGGCGGGCGGTGGAGGTGTCCGGCGTGCTGGATATTGCCCGGCGGCATCCGCAGGGTTTTTCGCTCGATGTGGGGCCGCGCGGAGAGGCTCTTTCGGGTGGCGAACGCCAGATGGTGGGTCTGGCGCGGGCGTTGCTGCGTAATCCCAGGGTGCTGATACTGGATGAGCCGACATCGGCCATGGACAATACGGCGGAAAGCCGCCTGATTGGCGCATTGGCCAACTATGTGCGGGGGCGGACGCTGATCGTTGCCACCCATCGCACGCAGATCCTGTCACTGGTGGACCGGGTGATCCTGATGGATCGCGGGCGGATTCTTGCTGATGGACCGCGGGACCAGGTCCTGTCCGGCCTGCGCAAGGCGAGTTGAGGGGAAGCGGAAATGGCGCGACGGCCCGAAGAAGAGGAAAATCACTGGCCCGGATTCGTGGATGCCCTGTCTACCATCGTGATGGTGGTGACGTTTCTTCTCATCATTCTGGTGGTGGTGATCGTGGTGATTTCTTTCCAGGTCCATCCGGAAGCCAGTGCGTCGGCCAGCGAAGCGCAAGCCCAGGCGCAGCAGGCACAAGCCGAAGCGCAGCAATCTCAGGCCCAGGCAGAAGCAAATGCGCAGGCGCTGGCGGAAGCCCAGGCACAGATCGAAGCGCAGTCTCAGACCGAGGCAGAGGCCCGTTCCCAGGCGGAAGCCCGAATTCAGGCGGCGGCAGAGGCAAAAGCCGAGGCGGAAGCTCAGGCGCGGGAACAGGCACAGGCCAAGGCCCAGGCGGAAGCGCAACTGGAGCAGACCCGGCAATCCCTGCAGGTGGCCTCGGCACAGATCGCCGCGTTGCAGCAGCAGCTGGAAAGTGTTTCGCAGATTGCCGATCAGCAAACGCAGGTCATTACGGAAACCCGGCAACAGATCGAATTGAAGAACCAGACCATCAGGGAGCTGGCGCAAAAAGTGCAGGCGGCCCCTGTCAGCGATCTGGGGGATACGGCCGAGGTGCAGGCGCCCACACCGGTTAATGAAATCGAAATTACCGTGCCCCGGGTGGATGCGCAGGTGGTGCCGGATCAGTTGCGATCCGACGTGGAGACGGCCAGTGCGGTCATGACGGTGAAGTTCGAGGCAAATGCCGTGGAAATGAATCAGGAGTCCAAGGACCGGGCTCAGGCATTCCTGACGGAAAACGATGCGGTGAGCGGTTCGAGCCGAATCGAGGCCATAGCCTATTATGACGGCAATTCCCTTTCCATCAGCCAGGCCAAACGCACGGCCTATTTCCGATTGCTGGCGGTGCGCAATTCCCTGATCGATAGCGGGATTGATGGGCAGCGCATAACTATCAATGTTCGTGCAGCACCAAGTCCGGGCGATGGGCCGGGTATTGCCGGTCAGGTAAAGGTTTTTCTGCAATGAGCGGGTGCGGCCTGTTCCGATCGGGTGAATTCTTGGGTGTTTCCCGCGAGGGCGGGGCCATGGTTTCCGGGGTGTTAACGTTTATTTGCAACAAGAGATTCACGTTTTTGTTCCGCGAGGGCTCGCGGTATTCATGTTTTGAACGGGTATGTTGAAATGGGAAAAAATCTGCGGCAGGCATTGATCAGCATGGCCGGTGCTCTCGGGGTACTGCTCCTTCTGGGGGCGTGGCAAATCGGGTTCGTCGTGCAGGCCATTTCTTCAAATGTGATGTTGAATGGCACGATTATCGGGGTTTTCGTGCTGGGGGTGGTGCTGGTGTTTCGTGGCGTTCTGCAGATGCGGAACGAGGAGCTGGCCTTTGCCGCGTTGAAGGAAATGTATCTGGATGCACGGACCCTGAAGTGCGGTAATGTGACGGATCCCCTGTGGCGCCACTACCGGTGCAACGAACTGGCGGTGGTGTACAAGCGGCCCGAAGTGCTGGGGCAGGCCTTTCAGTTCCTGTCCGAAAAATTTTCCCATGGCAAGGATCTGAGCGTTGATCCGGGAACCCTGTCCACCCTTGTCGAGTCTATTCAGATTCGCCTGGATGACCGGAAATCCATGACCAATTATGTGGCTGGTATTCTGGTGCTGCTGGGTCTGATCGGTACCTTTATCGGTCTGATGGTCACCCTTTCGTCCATCGGCAACATCATCGGCGGGATTGATCTGAGCGGGGACGATCCCACCGCTGCGGTCAGCGGTCTGATGACCAGCTTGCAGGTACCCCTCAAGGGTATGGCAACGGGTTTTTCTTCGTCCCTGTTCGGTCTTGTCACGTCCCTGACCCTGGGCCTGATGGTGCGCTTTTCCGGTTCGGCCTTTTCCGGCTTTACCTTCGAGTTTGAAAGCTGGTTGTCCAACATTGTCGAGGTGGGTGTCGAGAACGAGGAAGTGGAGGGCATGCCCGGGGCTGCATCCGCCGTGGCCGAGCAGCGCCAGCTGGCATTGATTTTGCGCACGGCCCGGGTGACCGTTTCCTCCAATGCCAAGCTCAACGAGAAGATGGAACGCCTGATCGGAGCGGTGGAGACCCTGTCCACCCATTCCCTTGAGCAGACCCATGCGCTGGAAAACCTTCTCAACGGTACCAATGAATTGCAGCAGAATGGACGGATTCTGGCCCATGCCACGCGCAAGACCCTGGAAAACATGCACATGATGGCTGCCAGCCTGTCGGCCAAGGACGAGATCGTTGAAGCTACCATTTCCCTGGCAAACCAGCTGGAAACGCGCGACAGCCATCTGGTGGGCAGCATTCAGGCGCTGGATACCCAGTTGCAGAAACTGCAGCAGCGTGATGCGGCCCATGTCGCGCAGCCCGGACCCGAGCAGCAGGATATCTATACGCTGCTCAAGGAGTTAAAGGACAGTTTGCGCAGCGGTGACATGGGGGGGATCAATGACAGGCTGTGGAGCAATGAGGAGGCACCGGATATCGGGACCGGGGAAGGGGGCATGTCCGAACATGGCCATCTGAAAAGTTCGATTGCCGGCAGTGACAGGTCCTGAAGGAAGAATATCATGGAATTAGAGCCCATTGAATCGGTCAAGATTGACACTTCCACTCTGCGCCGTCGGTTGCAGGCGGATGAAAGCAAGAATTCCCACAAGCGTCGTTTCGAACGCCATTCCATCTTTGCCATTGCCCATATCACGCTTACGGACAGTTCCCAGCGTATCGACGGGGTAGTGGATGAGGTTTCCATTGGCGGCATACGCTTTCATCCGGCCCTGAGCTTCATCATGGAGCGCAACAACGAGTCCGTTACCGTGGACCTGGGCGACCTTCATCTTTCCGGGCGCATTCGGGCGACCCGGGCGGATGGGTACGGTATTCAGTTGATGGATATGCTCAGCGAGGAGCAGCTGGCGGATTTGCTGGCTGCTTACAAGACGGACGCCTGAAACCGGCAAACGGTTCCGGGGATCGGGCCTCTTGCGCCGGTTGTTGCTGGGATGGCGCAGTGCGACATCGGTGTGGCTGGACTATCGGTGCCGGATCGCGCACAGTGCGGGGGATGGCTGATCACAAAAGCTTCACTTCGGCTCGAGTTGCGGGCGTGGTTTGCGCCCTGGGGTTCGGATTTGTCGCCTTGCCACCTTTTGCGCAGGAATTGTCCCTTGACGGACCCAATGCCTTCCGGCTGCATCGGGAGGGGCTGAATTCCTCGGAAATTGCTCATTTCAACTATGGCCGTGGACTGTTTCACCATGTGTGGGAGCCGGTCATTCATGATGATGGCACGGTCAGCGGTTTCGGCCCGCTTTACAATGCCAATGCCTGCGCGGCCTGTCATGTGCGTGATGGGCGGGGGCAGCCGCCGCGGCCGGGTGATGCCACTTCCTT
>JALWTJ010000277.1 GCA_027082895.1 Hyphomicrobiales bacterium
CGGTTTGCCCACATCCATGGCTTCCAGCCGTGCCAGTTCATCGACCCGCTCCAGAACAAGAGCACCCATCCGGGTCAGGATGCGCCCCCGCTCCAGCGCACTCAAACGTCCCCATTCTCCCTCAAGCGCCCCCCGCGCCGCACCAACCGCCGCATCAATATCCGCCGCCCCCCCCCGCGCGATCTGCGCCAGTTCACTGCCATCGGAAGGATTTTCCAGGGACAATGTCTGCTCTGAAAGGGGCGCTGTCCACTCTCCGTTGATGAAACAACATGCCGGGTCAAACCCCAGCAAACCTGAAATGTCAGCCATCATGCTCTCTCCTGCCGTGCCTGCAATGCCTTTTCGATGTCCGGAGCCGCTGCCAGCAGTTCCCGCGTATAAGGGTGCTGCGGGGAGCGGAACACCTCCTCGCTGTTGCCCTCCTCGACGATCTTTCCGTCCTTCATCACCAGCACCCGGTCGGTAATGGCCCGCACCACCGTCAGGTCGTGGGAAATGAACAGATAGGACAGTCCCAGCCGGTCGGAAAGCTCCGCCAGCAGGTCCAGTATCTGTGCCCGGATCGACACGTCCAGGGCCGATACCGCCTCATCCAGAACGATCAGGTCCGGCCGCAGCAGCAATGCCCGCGCAATGGCGATCCTCTGGCGTTGTCCACCGGAAAACTCGTGGATATACTTGTCCATGTCCGCCGCCGACATGCCCACATTTTCCAGGGCCTCGGCCACCCGTTCCCGTCGATTGTCAGGGGGCGAATCCAGCAGATGGAAAGGTTCGGCTACCAGCCGTTCCACTTTCCAGCGCGGATTGAAACTGCCATAGGGATCCTGAAACACCACCTGCACCCCGGCCCGCATGGATTTGGGCATGCCCGGCGCAACCCGGACATCCAGAAGGCTGATTTCCCCACCCTGAACGGGGTTCAGGCCCAGTATGGCCCGTGTCAGGGTGGACTTGCCACAGCCACTTTCCCCCACCAGCCCCACATTTTCCCCCTTGAAAATGTCGAAACTGACATTGTCCACCGCCCGGAACGGCACTGGGCGCCGGAAAAGAGAGGTGCGCTTTCCCTGATATTCCCGGACGACCCCGGAAACGCTGAGCACTTTCTTTTCCAGGTCGATCACCCGGTTTTCATCGCGCACCGGCACATGGCTGGAAGCGGCAAACAGGGTCTTGGAATAGGGATGCTTCATGTCCCGGAACACCTGAACGGTCTCCCCGGCTTCCACCACCACGCCTTTTTGCATGATCGCGATATGGTCGGCCATGTCGGCCACCACTGCCAGGTCATGGGTGATCAGGATCAGCCCCATCCCGTCTTCTTCTACCAGCTTTTGCAGCAGGGTGAGGATCTGGGCCTGGGTGGTCACGTCAAGGGCCGTGGTCGGCTCGTCGGCAATCAGCAGCTTGGGACGCAGCGCGATGGCCAGCGCAATCACCACCCGCTGACGCTGTCCGCCGCTCAGTTCATGGGGGTAGCGATCAAGGGGAAACTGTTCGGCAGGCAGTTCCACCCGATCCAGCGCCCCCCGGGCGATCTTCATGGCCTCGGAACGGGATACGTCGGAATGCACCAGCACCGTTTCGGCCACCTGTTCGCCAATCGTCTTGACCGGGTTGAGCGCCGTCATGGGCTCCTGAAAGATCATGCCCACCTCGTTACCCCGCAACGAGCACATGTGCCGTTCGTCCATGTCCAGCAGGGATTCCCCGTTCAACATGATGGAACCGGCAGTGGTCGAACCGGCAGGCAACAACTGCATGATGGAAAGGGCGGTCATGGATTTCCCCGACCCGCTCTCCCCGATAATGCCCAGGATCTCCCCGCCCTCAAGGGACAGATCCACATCATGCAGAATGTCGGTATCCCCGATCTTCAGCGACAGGTCGCGCACATGCAAAAGGCTCATGTCCGGCTCCGGCGCAGTTTGGGATCAAATACATCGCGCAGCCCGTCACCCATCAGGTTCAGCCCCAGCACCGTCAGGATGATAGCGATCCCCGGAAGCAACGCCATATGCGGCGCAAAGGAAATCATGGTCTGTGCGTCCGACAGCATGCGCCCCCAGCTCGGCGTCGGCGGCTGCACCCCCAGCCCCACATAGGACAGGCCCGCCTCAGCCAGAATGCCAAGGGAAAACTGGATCGTGCTCTGCACGATGAGCAGGTTCAGGATGTTGGGCAGGATATGCTCCAACGAAATCCGCGCCGGCCCCTTGCCCGCCACCTGCGCCGCCAGCACGAACTCCCGCGTCCACAGGGAAAGGGCAGCCCCCCGCGCCAGACGGGCAAACACGGGAATGTTGAAAATGCCGATGGCAATGATCGCATTGACCGCCGAGGGGCCGTAAACGGCCGTGATCAGGATGGCGATCAGCAGGGCGGGAAAGGCAAATACCAGATCATTGGTGCGCATGATCAACTCGTCCACCAGCGAACCCAGACGCGCCGCCGCCGCCAGCCCCAGCGGCACCCCGGCAACGATGCCGATACCTACCGCGATGAAGGCCACCGCGATCGAGGTCCGCGCACCCACCAGGATCATGGAAAACATGTCGCGCCCCAGATGATCCGTGCCAAGAATGTAGGCCGGGTCGTTACGGCATTTCCAGGAAGAAAACCAGTTATTGTCCGGCGATGGCAGGCCGAGATTGCCGATCCAGTCCTGAAACGGGGGACACAGGAGCTTGTGGGCTATGTCCACTTCCGTCACGTCGAACGGCGTCCAGATGAAGGACAGCACCGCCGCAGAAGAAAAGATCAGCGTCAGCACCAGACCGATCATGAAACTGGGAGACTTCAACGCCACCAGGAACAGGTTGTCCCGTGGATCCTCCGCGACAACGTCAATGCTCATGCCCGCCCCTTTCTCAGCCGGGGATCCACGAACGCATAGGCCACATCCACCAGGAACGCCACCACGATCACCGCGAACACCAGCATCATGACAACCGATTTGACCACGATCAGATCCCGCTGCGTGATCCCCAGAAAGACCAGCGAGCCCATGCCGGGCAGAAAGAACACCTTTTCGATGATGACCGAGCCGGCCATCAGGAAGGAAAACTGCAACCCGATGATGGTCAGCACCGGAATAAGGGCATTGCGCAATGCGTGGCGCCACAGGGCCTGCCGGCGCGACAGGCCCTTGGCCCGCGCCGTACGGATGTAATCCTCGCTCAACGTGTCCAGCAGGCTGGAGCGCATGACCCGGGAAAGTATGGAAGCCTGGGGCAGAGCCAGCGCCACGGCGGGCAGCGTCAGGGCCTTCAGGGCAGGAAAGAACCCCTCCTCCCAGCCCGGAAATCCCCCGGCACTGAACCAGCGCGCCTTGATGGCCAGCAGCAGCACCAGGATCATGGCAAACCAGAAATTGGGTACCGCAATGCCCAACTGGGTGGCCCCCATGATCGTTACATCGGTTGCCGAATTACGGCGGGAAGCGGCCAGCACCCCGACAGGAAAGGCAATCACCACCGACAGGATCAGGGCATAGATGGCCAAAGGCAGGGACACCCAGATCCGGTCCGACACCAGCTCGGCTACCGGAACCTTGTAGGTATAGGAGGTGCCGAAATCTCCCCGCAGCAACGCCATGATCCAGTTGATATAGCGCTCCCACAGGGGCGCATTGAGTCCCAATTGTTCGCGCAAGGCGTCCACCGCCTCCGGAGAAGCTTCAAACCCCATCATGAACGACGCCGGATCGCCCGGTATGACCTCGATGACAAAGAAAATGACCACGCTTGCCGCGATCAGCGTCAGCACCAGGGACAGCAATCTCTTGAGGATGAAAACCAGCATCAAACTTCATCTGTTCCGGCACGGACATGGCCCGCGCCGCTGCATGAAAAGGGGGCCGGTCACCCGGCCCCCAAAGGCATGAAAGGGCGTCTACTCTTCCCAGTAGACACCGGTCATGTCGTTGGCCTGGGTGGGCGAATTCTCCCACAGGCCCCGGATCTTGGCATTGGCCACACCGGTCTTTGCCAGCTGGAACAGGAAGCCGTTGACATAATCATCAGCGATCTGCTTTTCGGCCTTGTGGATCAACTCGGTCCGTTTGGCCGGATCCGTCGTGTTGTTCAACTCCTCCATGATCGCCTTCATGGCGTCCGAAGAATAGTTGAAGTAATACCCGTCCCGCGCATAGATGCCGATATCGAATGGCTCGGTATGGGACACGATGGTCAGGTCATAGTCCTTGTTCTTGTAGACCTCATCCAGCCACTGGGCCCATTCCAGATTGGTGATCTCGGTATTGATCCCCACGGCACGCAACTGGGCGGCAATGATTTCGCCACCACGCCGGGCATAGGTCGGGGGCGGCAGCTTCAGACGCAGGGTAAGATCCTTGACCCCCGCCTCGGCCAGCAACTCCTTGGACTTTTCCGGATCATAGGCCGACTGCGCCGTCAGATCGATATAATCGGGATTGGACGGATTGAAATGGGTGCCGATGGGCGTTCCATAGCCGAACATGGCCCCGTCAATGATCGCCTGCCGATCGATGGCATGGGCAATGGCCTCGCGCACCCGGACATCGTCCAGCGGCGGGTTGGCATTGTTGGTGGAAAGGATGGTTTCCCCTTCCGTTGCCCCCACGACCACGTTGAACCGCGGATCCGCATCAAGCTGGGCCAGGGTTTCAGGCGCCGGGAAGTTGGGGAAGGCATCCACGTCTTCCGCCATCATGGCCGCAAAGGCCGCGGTGGGATCGGAAATGAACTTGAAGGTCACCTTGTCCAGCTTGACCGGCGTGCCCCAGTAGTTTTCATACTTGGTCAGGTCCACATGATCGCCCTTGACCCAGTCCACGAACTTGAAGGGGCCGGTTCCCACCGGATGGGTGGCATTGTCGGCAGCGCTTTCCGGTGCAACGATCACCGAATCGCCCTTGGCCATCTGGAACAGGAACAGGCCATCGGGCTTGGAAAGGGTGACGCGTACCGTGGTCGGGTCCACCGCTTCCACGCTTTCAATGCCGGCAAAGATGTTCTTGTGGGCATTGGTGGAATCTTCCCCCCGTGCCCGGTCCAGCGAGAACTTCACATCCTCGGAATCAAAGGTCGTACCATCATGGAAGGTAACCCCCGATGCCAGGTGGAACGTATAGACCAGACCATCATCGGAAATGTCCCAGCTGCGCGCCAGGGCGGGAATGACTTCCCCGTTCGAATTGAACCGGGTCAGCCCTTCGAACACGTTGGCATAGACCACTTCGTCAATGGCCGCCGCGGCGCCCGCCGTCGGGTCAAGGTTGGGCGGCTCCAGCACCATTCCCACGGTAATGTCGGTGCGCGCGGCCATGGCCGGCGTCAGCGACATTACCG
>JALWTJ010000278.1 GCA_027082895.1 Hyphomicrobiales bacterium
TTTGCAAAGCTCAAGGACTGGCGGCGTATCGCCATGCGGTTTGACCGCTGCGCCCATACATTCCTCTCGGCAATCCAGATTGCCGCAGTGTTCATCTTCTGGATCAATCAATGAGTCCTGAGCCTAGCCTGTCCGTCCGCCTTTACCAGATCGGGGCGCTCGGTCGGGGTGTGCCGCATTTTGAGACCCTCGCCATCAAGGAAAGCCTATGACCAACACCCCGAACCTGGCCTTGCCCTATCTGGCGGCCGCGCAGGCGCAAAAACATGTCACGGTCAACGAGGCGCTGAGCCTGATCGATGCGCTGGCCCAGATGGCAGTTGTTGCCGTTGGTGCAACCTCGCCGCCCGCCACACCGGCCGAGGGGGATCGCCATATCATCGGTAGCGGTGCCACGGGGGCATGGTCCAGCTGGGACAACAGCATCGCGCTGTTTTCCGGCGGGGCATGGCTGCGCCTGATCCCGCAGGCCGGCTGGATGGCGTGGGATGTAGCGGCTGGCGAGCTTCTGGTCTGGAACGGGTCCGCGTGGGCTTCCTTCGTGCCGAACCTGCAAAATCTTTCCGGTGTCGGCATCGGCACCTCTTCGGATGCCACCAACAGGCTGGCGGTCTCCGCCGCGGCAACCCTGCTCAATCACGCCGGCAACGGCCACCAGCTCAAGATCAACAAGGCCGCAGCCGGTGACACCGCCAGCCTGCTGTTCCAGACCAACTGGTCCGGTCGCGCCGAAATGGGCACGGCGGGCAGTGACGATTTCGCCCTCAAGGTCAGCGCCGACGGCAGCACGTTCCATGAAGCGATGAAGGCGGACGGCAATACCGGTGCAGCCAGCTTCCCGAATGGCATGGACCCCGAGCGCCACGGCGTCGGCGGCCTGACCAAGGGCGGCGGGTCTGACTGGTGGGGCACGGTCGATCCCTTCACCGTGAGTTACAGTTCCGGATCCCCGCAGGCGCTGTCGCAGGACAAGATGTATTTCATGCCGTTTTTCGTCGATCGGCCCGTTCAGCTGGTTGGCGGGTTCGTATCCCTCGGCACAGCCTCGACAACCGCCGGAGCACTGATCCGGTGTGGCATCTACCGCCTTGGTGCGCCCAACGGTGACGACTGGGATATCGGGGATCGGGTGGCAGATTTCGGGACGCTGCCGGCGGACGTGGCGGGGCACAAGATCTTCGATTCGGCCGCACCTCAAACTCTGGCGAGAGGCTGGTATGTCACCACCATGGGGGTAAGCGGAGCCGGTGCCTACGCCCGCTATGCCCGCTGGATGACACCCGGTCTGACGCGATACTATCCCCACAGCAGCGGCACCAGCGCCTATCCCCGTGTCGTTGCCCCGCAGGTTTTTCTCTACGAGAACGGCAGCAACGCCGAGATCACCGGCGGGCTGCCTGTCAGCTGGACCGGCAACCCTGTCAGCACCATGACCTCGACCAACAACTGGGTCTATCAGATGGTTTTCCCGAAATGGCGCGAAGTTTGATCCACCCGAACAATAAGGAGAGAACATGACCCCGCCAAAACATGAAGCGGGCTTCGTGCGCATGCCCGAGGATGAATTCGAAGCCATGCTGGCCCGCGCGGCAGAAGAAGGTGCACGCCGGGCCCTCGTCGATGTTGGCCTCGACGGTCCGGAAGCCGCCATCGACATCCACGACCTGCGCACGCTGCTCGATAGCCTGCGCATGGCGCGGCGCACCGCCTGGCAGACCATCGTGCGCCTGATCACCACCGGCCTGTTGCTCGCCCTGATCGCGGGCATTGCCGTGAAGTTGAAACTGTTCGGCTAAGGCCAACACAACCATACCGACCACACCCGCCAACCGGCGGGTTTTTCATTTCTGGAGGAAACCATGACCACTCACTATTATGCCGACTGGCGCGATGTGCCGGAAAAACTCTGGCGCTGGCCCAACTTCAGCCCCGAGGAAATCGCCTGCCGTGGCGATGGCACCATCCGTATCAACGAGCCGGCCCTCGACAAGCTGCAGGCCCTGCGCGACCGCCTTGGCGTGCCGCTGATCGTGCATTCCGCCTATCGCAGCCCCGCCTATAACCGGCAGGTCGGCGGGGCCAAACACTCCATGCACCTGCAAGGCGCGGCGTTCGATATCTCCATGGCCAACCATGATCCCGAGAGTTTTGAAGCTGCCGCGCGGGCCATCGGGTTTACGGGTTTCGGCTTCTATCCGCGTCAGAACTTCATGCACATCGACATCGGCCGCGCCCGCCAGTGGGGTGATCCGTTCCCTCCGCGTGCCACCCGCGGTGGTCGCACCACGCGGTTTGCCCCCGAGCCGCCACGCCTGCGCGAAACCCTGACGGAATCCCGCACCATGAAAGGCGGCGGTGCAGCTGGTATGGCCACCATCGGCGCGGCAGGCGTCGAGGTGGTGCAACAAGCCGTCATCGACACCCAGTCCGCCCTTCAACCGCTGATCCCGTATCTCGACACAATGCGCTGGCTGTTCATCGTCGTGGCCCTGATCGGCATCGGAACCACCATCTACGCCCGCTGGGACGACTGGCGCAAAGGGCGGCGCTGATGGGCGCGCTCATCGCATGGTTCACCGGCAGCCGCCTCACGCTGGCTGTCGGAAAATGGGCCGCCATCGCCCTCGCAATATCGCTGTTTCTCCTGTCCCTGCGCCGCTCCGGCGAGCGTGCCGGACGGCTGGCGGAACGGCTCGAAAATCAGGAGAAAGCCAATGAAATCCAGCGTCAAATGCTCGAAGCCGCGTCTCGCCGTCCTAATGATCGTGACGAGCTTGCTGAGCGCTTGCGCGACGGTGAGTTCTGAGCGATTCACTGGTGTCTGCCCGCCGGTGGTGGAGTATGATGACGGGTTTCAGGCAAGGGCGGCCGAGGAAATACAAGCGCTGCCGGAACGGTCGGCAATCGTGGACATGTTGAGCGATTACGCCGTCATGCGGGAACAGGCGCGGGTGTGTATTTTTCCGTGAAATCAGCGGTTTTCCAGTTTAAGCTGGGGCTAATGCCAGTTTATGAAATGACTTGCCATGAAAAATTGCATCGCAAAAATCCGCAAAGAACAGGGGCTTACATTGCAGGCCCTTGCGGACAGCGTTGGCGCGAGCAATCAACAGATCAGCCATCTGGAAAAGGAGCGCCGTGGGTTGACCGTGGATTGGCTAGAACGGATTGCAGTTGCGTTGGATTGCCATCCATTTGACCTCTTGGAGCCTGATCCAGCGCTTATGAAGATCAACGGGGCAAGCCCCACAGTTGTTGAACAGCAGCTTGTTGTGCAATTTCGGCTATTTTCAGCGGCGCAGCAAAAGGCGATGCTGCATTTCCTAAGGGCGATGATAACAGAGAACTCCTGAATGGCTGGTTTGTAGGTTGGCGGGAAATCATGTCTGCGAAATACAAAACATAATGCTTGGTGGATGTTGCCGCATGGGTGTCATCCCATTTTGGGTCCGGGGTGCCTCCTTAAATACGACGCATCGGGTTTTGACAATTTCGCCAGAAATTCCTCTGCCAACTTTCGATGCCCTCTTGTCACGAGCAGGACCAAGGCTGTTTGCCCGTCATCGGTTTCGTCGCGGGGATTGGCCCCACGGTCAAGAAGCAGATCTATTACGTCCTTTGCTCCCTGTTCTGCCGCCAACAGGAAAGGCGTGAACCCGCCTTGATGTTTGGCGTTCGGGTTTCCGCCGGCTTCCAAAATGGCTTTGGCTATACCAAGTCGGGTTTTCAATGAAACGCCTGCACCGTTATTAAAGAAATTTGCAACTTCATCAGCAATAATTCGATATTCCGGAATGTCAGTTTGGGCTCTCGGTCTCATGGCATTTAGCTGTTCGTCTATGAACGGCGAGGCTGAAGGCCGCATCCACTGGGGAACTGCGTTCAGCGTTGCCTGATTGACATGTTGCCGAAGCTGATCGCCATTTTCGATTTTCGCAAAAAACTCGACTGACAGATACAGTGGCGTTGCATCCATTTCACCTCTCAATTCAGGGTCGGCACGATAGCCCAAAAGTGCCCGCACCATATCAATATTTCCGTTGCTCACGGCCTCCCCAAGGCATGTTCGACCGGTTTGTCTTGTACGCTGGTTGATTATTTTCAAATCTGTTTTGGGAAGGAGCAGCGCAAAGCATTCTGCACTGTTTGCCTGGATCGCCCCTAACAATGGGGATCCGAAATTGGGGCACAACAAATCTGGATTGGCCCCGGCGTCCAGCAGTTTCCTGACCTTTTCAGGTTGCTTGGTGTGTGCGAAAATATAAAGCTGGGATTGAGGGGTTGTTCCATATCCCTTTACCATCCTGTCCGGGTGTCGCAGATCCGGTTTCCGGGCAAGCCATTCTTCGGCGCAGACCAAATTGCCCTGGATCGTCTTTGATTTCGCAGTTTTGTGTGGTTCGACATCGGTTTCCCGATAGTAAAATTCGGGCGGAAACATTTTGTAGAACAAGGCATCCGGGCGATATAGATCGAGCTTCAACCCCATGGTTTCTGCCCAGTCAGCCCATTTCTTCACCCTGCGTTTATCCCCTGTAAAAGCCGCCGTTACCAGCAGCGGTTTCAGCGTATTTCGCATCGCAGGCCCGTTTCGATATGCCTGCCGGGTGCATGCTTTGTCAAAAGACTCAACCGCCTTTTTGAACTCGCCATTCAAAACGTGAAAGCGACCCGTGTAGATTTGCAATCCGTCCATTCCCTCATGGTCCGCAAATAGCCGCTCGACCTCTTCAAGAGCCGTTAACACCAGGTCGCGATCTCCGGTAGTTTTAACAGTTTGAGGGTTGGTCAAGGTTTTAAGACGGTCCAGAACTTCCGCTTCCGCTGGGATCTCCGTGTGCTTCGCCGGGCAGGATTCAACGGCCCGCTGGCTTAAGGTACGTTGTAGTTTTTCAGCTACCTGTTTCAGATCAACAAACCCTGTTCCATGATCAAATGCTTTTGACCAGTTTGATGCCGCCTTCTTACGCAATTCGGGTGGCTGACCGGCCCAAAATCTCTGAAAGGCATTTCCGTATAGCAGCGCGATACCCAGAGCTTCGTAGCCGGTCTCGAGCAATTGTAAAATCGAGCGGACGTTCATTTTTCCGGTTTTCTGCCAGCGATACAGATTGTCTTCGACTGATTTATCTTCGATCGCATTACCCGTTTGCGCCAATCGAATGCTCAGTTCTTTCGCAAATGTCGGGGTAGAGAGGTCGTGCCGTGCAAGAAAAGCCGCCCATATATCGGGAAGCACCAGATCCGGATTTTCCAACCAATGCTGCGGGTTGACCCCGATTTCCATCAAAGCCTTGAGTGGAAAGGCAAAGCACACGTCGCCAGCCAATTCCC
>JALWTJ010000279.1 GCA_027082895.1 Hyphomicrobiales bacterium
TGGGGCTTCAATTCGAGGTGTCGAACCGCTTACGCAGCCAGACGTGCCTCAGCGTAGTTGTCGTTTGCAACTATCATTTTGGTCCGATACGGTGGTACCATGCCGGGCGAAATCGTATCCTTTACACCCTCGTCGATCCTGTTTCGCCCCCTTAAATGTTGCCGGTCGGTTCCACGCGATCCGATTGTTTGCGGCCGTGCGTGAAGGCATCTGGTGGAGGCGCCGGGTACTGCCCCCGGGTCCGATGGGTTTATTACGATAGAAATTTATCGCCATAGCTGTTTCCAGCCTTCTCAATATAAGTGTTCGGGTGCTGAATTGCAAAGCCTGTGACCATGTTTTGTTGCCAATGCACCTGCCGGGGTGGGGCAATTGTGGGCATGGCGCCAAGAATCGGGCTAGAAACGGGGCCATGAAACAATATCTTGATCTTCTCAGGCACATTCAGGAAACCGGACTGGACCGGGGGGACCGGACGGGCACGGGCACCCGTTCGGTGTTCGGCTACCAGATGCGGTTTGATCTTGCGGATGGCTTTCCGCTTCTTACCACCAAGAAGCTGCATGTGCGCTCCATCGTCTATGAACTGCTGTGGTTCCTTCGCGGGGAAACCAATGTGGGCTGGCTGCGGGAACACGGGGTGACGATCTGGGACGAGTGGGCGGATGAAAACGGCGACCTGGGGCCGGTCTACGGCTCCCAGTGGCGCAACTGGCCGGACGGGGGGGAGGGGATCGACCAGATTGCCAGGGTCATTCAATCCATCCGGACCAATCCCAATTCACGCCGACATGTGGTGAGTGCATGGAACCCGGCGGAGGTGGACAATATGGCCCTGCCGCCCTGCCATTGCCTGTTCCAGTTCCATGTTGGAGACGGAAAGCTGTCCTGCCATCTCTATCAGCGATCCGGGGACGTGTTTCTGGGCGTGCCGTTCAACATAGCGTCCTATGCCCTGCTCACCCACATGATTGCCCATCTGTGCGACCTTGAAGCGGGAACATTTGTTCACTCCCTGGGGGATGTGCACCTTTACAACAATCACCGGGAGCAGGCCGCAGAACAGTTGCGCCGCTCCCCCGGGCCCTTGCCAAAACTTGAGATCGTGCGCAATGTTACGGATATAAACGATTTTGTTTTCGAGGATTTTTCCATTTCCAACTATGAGGCGGCACCGGCCATAAGGGCGCCGATTTCGGTATGAAACTGCGGGTGCGTGCAGCGCAGCGGGGGGATGGGCAAACCGTTCTGTCGTTCATCAGGGCCCTGGCGGATTATGAAAAGCTCAGCCACGAGGTGGAAGCGCGCCTGCCGGATATCGAGAGGGATCTGTTCGGGCCCCATCCGCGGGTTTTTGCCGAAATTGCCGAGATAGACGGGGAACCGGCGGGGTTCGTGTTGTGGTATTATACCTATTCCACCTTTCGCGGGCGGCACGGGATCTGGATGGAAGACCTGTTTGTGTTGCCCCGGTTTCGCGGCAAGGGGGCGGGCAAGGCCCTGATGGCAGACCTGGCCCGCCGGTGCCGGGATGAAAACTTGGCACGGCTGGAATGGTGGGTGCTGGACTGGAATCAACCCTCGATTGACTTTTATCATTCACTTGGGGCGCAGATGATGGATGAATGGCGGGTGTGCCGTCTTGATGGTGCGTCCCTTGGGGTGCTGGCCGGGACGGGAGGTGCGAATACGCCCATGCCGCCGGAGCATGGGTAATCTGCACCGGCATGGGACATCCGGCGCAAAAGGGGAAGGATCATGGCAGTGGGGAAACGGGGAACAGGTGTTTTCGGGGGAGCGGGCATGTTGTTCATGCTGGCGCTGGCGGGGGCGTTCGGGCTGGCGCAGGGTGAGGCCTTGGCCAATGATACCGCGGTGGAAGTGGGGGCCGGTGGCCTTGAATATGTGCAGAACGACCAGATCGAGATGGCGCGGGAGGATCTGTTCATATCACGGGATCAGGTGCGGGTCGATTACGTTTTTCACAATTCGGCGGATCGGGATATTTCCCTGCTGGTAGCGTTCCCCATGCCCGACATTTCCATGGGGCCCGAGGGGAGCGATGAAACCGGTATCCCCTATGCCATGGAGGACAATTTTCTCCGGTTCTCGGTGAGTGTGGAGGGACAGCCCCTGCAACCCCGGCTGCAGCAACGGGCGGAAGTGCTGGGCGTGGATATGACGGCCCAACTGCTCAAGAGGGGTATCCCCCTGTTGCAGAACCATCCCCGCATGTATGAAAGGCTGCTGGAACTGGACCGGGCGGAACTGGAAGAAATGGAACGGTTCGGACTGGTACAGCTTTATGTTCATGGCAGCGAGGTCAACGCGGTTCCCCTGTGGACCCTGCATTCGGCATATTACTGGGAAATGACCTTTCCGGCCGGGCAGGACCTGCATGTTTCCCATACTTATACGCCCGCGGTGGGTGGGACCACGGGGCTTGACGGGTTCTTTCTTGCCGATGGCATGGATATACCGGCGGAATATGCCGAACGGTACTGCGTTGATGCGGGCTTCGTGCGGGCGGTGCGTTCGCGGACGGCCAATGGGAGCCTGATGTTCGAGAACTGGATTTCCTACATTCTGATGACGGGGCGGAACTGGCTCAACCCCATCGGCACCTTCCACCTGACGGTGGACAAGGGGGCGCCGGAAAATCTGGTCAGTTTCTGCGGGAAAGGGGTCACAAAAACCGGGCCGACCACCTTTGAAATGACGGTGCAGGATTTTGTGCCGGAGCGGAACCTGGACGTGCTGCTGCTGGAGGACATGGGCCGTTGAGTGGAAAGGAGGTGCTGCAGGGGCATGAGAGCGGTGCGGTGGAGATCGTGCTGATTGCCGCGGTGGCCCGAAACGGGGTGATCGGGGTGAACGGGGGCATGCCCTGGCATATTCCGTCCGATTTCCGCCATTTCCGGTCCACCACCATGGGGCGCCCGCTGGTCATGGGGCGCAAGCAGTTCGAAACCCTTGGCAAGCCTTTGCCCGGCCGGGTCAATCTGGTGGTTTCCCGGCAGCCGGGTTACCAGCCCGACGGGGTGATCGTGATCAATGATCTTGATGCGGCCCTTGACCACGGGGTCCATCTGGCGCGGGCGGAGGGGGTGGGGCAGGTCATGGTGATCGGAGGCGGCGAGATCTATTCGCAGGCCATGGGGCGGGCGGACCGGCTGATCATTTCCCATGTGGATATGGCACCTGAACCATCCGGGGAAGCGGATGATAGTGTGCAAACGGTCCTGTTTCCGGCCATCGATCCGCAAACATGGCGGGTTGAAAGGGAGATCGATGTTGTCCCGGACGCGCGGGATGCTGCGGCCTACTCAATAAAAGTTTATGTGCGCAAGGTTTGAAACGTGCATTGATTGGCTGTTGCGGCGTGACTATATAGTTGCGAACGTGCGAACAGAGAAGCTTTAACCGGAAGGGCCGATATGCCTTGGGATAACAAGAGTGGCGGAAGTGGCGGCAACAAGGGAGGCCCCTGGGGACAGGTTCCCGGCGGAGGTGGTGGTGGTCGCGGTCCGCGACGGCCTGCTGGTGGCGGAAAAAATGCGCCCAATCTGGAAGATCTGCTGAGCAAAGGCCGCGACCAGTTCAAGGGCGAGCTGCCCGGTGGGCGCTGGTTTTTCGTCGGCGGGATCCTGGCGCTGTTGTTACTGTGGGGAACGCAGGCCGTGTACACGGTGGCACCGCAGGAAATCGGCGTCGAACTGCTGTTCGGAAAGCCCAAGGACCAGTTGTCCCAGCCGGGGCTGCACTTCCTTCTTTGGCCCATTGAAACGGTGGAAAAGGTCGTCATTACCGAAAACCAGACCCGTATCGCTTCGTCTCGAAACAGTCGTTCGGCGGCCGATGAAGGGCTGATGCTGACCGGCGATCAGAATATCGTGGATGTGTCCTTTTCGGTCCTGTGGCGGGTCAACAACCCCAAGCAGTTCCTGTTTGACGTGGAATCCCCGGCGGCCATGGTGCGCAAGACCGCCGAGAGTGCCATGCGCGAAGTGGTGGGACGGCGTCCGGCCAACGATATCTTCCGCGATGACAAGGCCGGGATCAATCTTGAGGTCCAGCAGATCACCCAAAGCATTCTGGATTCCTACGGGGCCGGGGTAGGGATCAGCCGGATTTCCATCGAGGAGGTGGCGCCGCCCAAGGAAGTGGCCGATGCCTTTGACGAGGTGCAGCGGGCCGCGCAGGATGAAGACCGGTTCCAGGAAGAGGCCCGCCAGTATGCCAACACCCTGTTGGGCAATGCCAACGGGCAGGCGGCAAAGATCAAGCAGGATGCCCTTGCCTACAAGGACCGGGTGGTCAAGGAAGCGACCGGTGAAGCAGCGCGTTTCCTGTCCATCTACGAGGAATATGTCAAGGCACCCGAGGTGACACGCAAGCGCATGTTCCTTGAGACCATGGAACAGGTTCTGGGGGCATCCAACAAGGTGATCATCGAAGATGGGGCGGGGAACGGGGTCGTGCCCTATCTGCCATTGCCCGCACTTGACGCACAGAAGCAGGGGAATTGATCATGCGCAGCAACAGACTGATACTCCTGCTGGCCGGACTCGCCGTTATCGCCTATGTGATTTTTTCGTCCCTGTTCGTGATCACTGCCCGTCAGCAGGCGATCGTAACGCGGTTCGGTGAAATTACCCGGATTCACACCAAGCCCGGTGTCTATTTCAAGATTCCGACCGATTTCATCGAATCGGTGCAGATCGTGGAAAACCGCCTGCTTCACTATGATCTGGCGGATATCGTGGTGCAGGTCAAAGGGGGCAAGTTCTACAATGTGGACGCCTTTGTCACCTATCGGATTGATGACCTGGTCAAGTTCCGCGAGACCGTGCAGGGCAGCCTGCTGGTGGCGGAACGCCGGATCGATACGCGGTTCAATTCGGCCCTGCGCCAGGTCTATGGCTTGCGTGATTTCAATGCGGCATTGAGCGATGCGCGCACGGAAATGATGAAGGAAACCCGGGACCTGATGCATGCGGACATGCAGGAGTTGGGAATTGACGTGGTGGATGTGCGGGTGCTGCGGACAGACCTGACGGCGCAGGTTTCCGCCCAGACCTATGACCGCATGAAGGCGGAACGCCTGGCCGAAGCGGCCCAGTTGCGCGCCATCGGTCAGCAGAAGGCCCAGGCAATTCGTGCGGTTGCGGATCGTCAGGCAATCGAGATCGTGGCATCGGCCAATCAGGAATCCGAGATCAAGCGGGGCGAAGGGGATGCGGAGCGCAGCCGGATTTTCGCCGAGGCGTTTGGCCGGGATCCGGAGTTCTATGCCTTTTA
>JALWTJ010000280.1 GCA_027082895.1 Hyphomicrobiales bacterium
CCTATTAGGTCAGCAATACTGACTTATAACGGTAACCCGACAATTACAACCCCGTTCTGCCCGCCTGTAACGATTGATCCAAAGAAAGCTTTCCACCGGCGCCGACAGGATGAAGATTGCCATCCCTAACGCGACAGGCGCCCCTTCAGGGCAACGATCCGCCGGTAGCTTTCTTCAATCCGCCGACGGAACCCCGCATCCCCTTGCGCTTCCGCAATCAGGATCCGGACCACCTCCCGGGCAAGGCTGGTACGATAATTGGCCGTATTGGAAAACAGCAGGATGTCGGTCCCCGCGTTGACAGCGCGCACAACCGCATCCCGGAGCGAAAAATGCGCCCGGATCGCCCCCATTTCCATGTCATCGCTGATCACCACCCCGTCATAGCCCAGATCCCGGCGCAAAATCTTTCCAATCCAGTTTTCAGAAAGGGACGCGGGCAATTGCACCCCTCTGCCGCCCGCATAGTCCCTGTGATAGAGATGAGCCGTCATGATCACGTCCACCAGCCCCTTCCCTATCAGGATCCGATAGGGGTCCAACTCCCGCGGCTGCCAGTAACGGGTAATGTCCACGAACCCTTCATGGCTGTCCCCATGGGCCGAACCGTGCCCGGGAAAATGTTTGAGGGCGGTAAGAACTCCCGCCCGGTGATGGGCCACGATAAAGCTGCCCGCATAGGCGGCAACCGTTGGCGCCTCGTCGCCGAACGAACGACCGTAACGGGCAATGATCGGATTGTCCGGATTGATGTTCAGGTCCACAACCGGCCCCAGATTCAGATTGAACCCGAGATTTGCCAGCCCCGAGGCCATGCCGGCATAAATCTGTTCGGCCTCCGCAACGCTGCGACGCGCCGCGATCCGCGCCGCCGAAGGAATTTCAGTGAACCCGACCGCCTTTGTCAGCCGCTCGATGGACCCCCCTTCCTGATCCAGGGCAATCAGCACCGGCAAATCTCCCGCCGAGCGCTGGAACAGCCCGTTCATGCGCCCTGTTTCCAGCAGCGAGGAAATATTGTTCCGCAAGTAGATAAGGCCGCCGATGCGCCCCTCCGCAATGTCCCGGACCAGCGCCTGCACCCCCGGATCATCCACATGGCTTCCCTTGAAGCCGACCATGACCATCTGCCCGGCCATGGCCTGAAGGCTTGCCGCCCGTGCCCCCATCAAGGGGAACAACATGGCCAGAAACACAAGCACGACCCGCAACATCGCAATATCTCCTTAACCAGACATCCCCGCAAATGGGCCCATGCCATTAACTCATTAACCGGCAATTGGTAGGACCGGTTACGGCATCCTGCTACCCTAATAAGGCAAATTTACCCGCCCGCAACGACGAAAGGCCCCTGTCATGAGTGATATTTCCGTTGCCGCCCCCGCCCGGCCCGCTCGCCCTCTTGCCGCTACCGAAAGGAAAGCCGCCCGCACTCCGGGCCCGGTACGCGCCGCAACCCTTGCCGACGTGGACCTGATCTACCAGCGGGTCTGTGAAGTCATCGACACGTCCCCCTATTATTCGGACCTGTTCAAGACCTTCGAAAAGCAGCGCCTGAACAAGCGCTACCTGCGTTCCCTCATCAAGGCCGATCCCTGGTACGTCATGGTCATTGTCGCCGATAACGAACCGGCGGGATTCATGATCACCAGCCCCCAATATGGCGCCCTGTGGCTGCACTGGTCCTATATCTTCCCCGAAAAACGCCGTGCCTCCCTGGCCATGGCCGGCCTCAAGTCCCTGATCCGGCATTTCGACAATGGCCGCTTCCACAAGATCGCAACCTACACCAAGCCGGGCAACCCGGCGGTTGCCCTTCTGCACCGCTTCAAGTTCGACCATATCTGCACGCTGGAAAACCACATTTTCGGCGAGGACTACATGCTGTTCGAAAAGCCCCTGAACAAGACCGAACAAGGCTATGACATGGGCATGGGTGTCGGCCTGATGGGTCGCATCAAAGAGCGGATTCTTTCCCTGCTGCACCTCTGAGCCGGATCATCCGGCGCACCCGGGGCCAGATGGAAACATCCATCCGCGTCATGTGCAGAGCCGTCACCCACATCAGGGCACTCCAGACGGAAAAGGCGGACAGGGCAGCAAGGGCTGCCCCCGTCAGCCCCCACAGGGGCACAAGAACCAGATTGCCCACCGCCAGGGTCAACAGCCCCGCACCGATGGAAGGCAGGCTGGACCAGGGACGGTCATGAATGGACAGCACCAGCGCTGCCGGGCCGAAAATGCTGCGCACCAGAAGAGACAGGGACAGAATGGCCAGCGGCACCGTGCCCGCGGTAAAGGCCGGCCCGAAAATCATCAGCACGAACGGGCCGACCACCAATATGCCGGCAAACATGAGCAGGGACAGACCCGCCGCCACCAGATTGGCATCCCCCAGCTTGCCATAGAACGCACTGCGGTTGGCCGCGGCCGCCGATTCGAACACGTCGGGCAGGGAAACCGCGTATACCGCCGTCACCCCGAACGCCATGAGAGAAAACATGCGCGTGCAGATGCCGAAAATGGCCAGGGTCTGGCTGTCCATCAGGCCCGAAAGCATGATCAGGTCGATATCAAAGAAATAAAGGGTCGCCAGGTCGATCAGAACCCAGGGAAGGGCAAAGCGCCACCAGCGCGCCCCGTCAGCCCGCCGGTCGCTTTCATCGCTGGCAATCCGGCCAACGCTGCGCACCACCAGCATCAGATGAACGCAAGCCACCAGCCAGTACCCCCCTGCGAACACCCACAGCATCAGGCCAAGGCGCCCATCCCCCTGCCCCAGAAGCGTGGCAACACCAAACGAGGCAATCACCAGCAGGGGGCGAAACAGACCATCAGCAAAAAAACCGGCGAACGGCCGCTTCAGTCCCACAAGAATGGCCCCATTGACGAATATCACCGCGGCAGCCGCCGCAAGAAGGGTTCCGGGCACCCAGTAATTGACCAGAACATGAACGAAATTGTCACCGATGCCCTCACCACGCCAGTGCTGGAGCCCCGGCACCAGGTGGCCATAAAGGGAAAATCCGACAAGAGAAATGGAAAAGACGATCAGCAGCACATGGCCAAGGGAGCGCGCAAGGAAACGGCCAAGAAGCCGCCCCTGCCCGTTGGCCCGGTATTCGGCAGCAAAATAGGTGCCCACCGACTGGAACCCCAGCGGCATCACCATCGCTGCAAGGTTGACCAGGGCCATGACCAGCAGATATTCGCCCAGCTGGTCCCCGCCCCACAGCCGTGCCATTGCCGCCTGTGCCAGAACCACCAATCCCGCCCCGGCAATCCGCATGGCGAAGATGATGGTGGATTGGGAAGCGAGGCGCGCCTTAAGGCTCATTTCTTTGCCTGATCCGGTGTTGCCAGATCGGAGCGGAACTTCTCCACCTTGCTGCGCAACCAGTTGACCCCGTCACGCACCAGATAGGCCAGGTTTCCCGTCAGTTTCGCCCGCCAGTGCGACGCGTAATTCATGACCGGAGCCACCGGCTGGATATGTCCGGCGCTGCCCACCATGCCCTTCTTGAACTGGTGCAGCCCCTGAAAGCCGTCCGTGCCGCCCAGATCGTACCATCTGGCCCGCGTATTGTCCCGCAGCCAGCGAATGATATGCCAGTGCAGAAAATAACCGGCCCGCAGGGGCAGCGCCTTGTCATTGGTGGCCCCGTATAGATAGACCGCAGTATCCCCGGCCTTGAAGATCAGGGCCCCGGCAACGATGTCGCCCCCGCTGCGCACGAAAAACAGCTCGGGACGCAGCGCGTCATCCTCCAGCGCCATCAGGGCAGGAACGGTGTGATAGGCCGAATGATCGGCAAATTTCTTGCGATCGCTCATGGCCTGGTAAAGGGCATCAAACTCGTCAAGCTGGTCCGGCGAAGCCACCTCGAACGTCAGATCCTGCTTGAAGGAACGGTTCAGGTGGTAGCGCCATTTCTGGGAAAAGCTTTTCTTGAGCGCCGCATCGTCAAGGCGCAGATTGACCACATACCGGTTGGGAAACTCCAGTTGCGAACCCTCACGGAACCCCCGTTTGCGCAGATGTTCCAGCGCCATGTTCACCGGCGACGGGCTGACCTTGGGCAGAATGGACAGCATGTAACCGCGCCTGTCCGCATATTCGGCAATCAGCATCTCGACCATGCGCCCATAGATCCGCTCGGCGTGCGGGCCCGCATTGTCCACCAGCATCGGCCCCCATTTGGCAACAGCAATATGGCCGACGCCAAGCGGCAGGGACTGCACCATGATCATCACCCCGCCAACCAGTTCCCCATCCAGGTAGAACAGGTTCGGCTCCTGTTTCACATGGGGCCAGCGCCCGCTGGTAAAGACGTGCATCTGTTCCTGCGCCGCCCCGTCGAACCGGCTCATGTGGCTGTCCCACACCTCCCCATCGACCCGTGAAACGCTCATCTGCCCCAGCGCGACATCCAACACCGGACCATTTGACTCTTCATCGCCCGATGTGGCTGCATTTGCAGGAACGACGGCGCCCCTGGAACTGATGGTGCTCGCGGAATTCATGGCATTCATGGGGGGTAACCTTCATGACAATCAACATTCGTGACGCCAAATCTACCAGCCCGGCAAAGCCAATTCCTTTACGCACCCGCTCCCATCAGAGACCAAATGCATTTATGGTAACCCAAGAGTTGATGGTCAAAAGTTGATGTTCAAAGGTGGAGGCAAAAGGAACGAAGCTGATGGGTCAGCCATGCCCTTGCACAAGGATACCCGCGGCAACAAGCACCTCCTGGCTGCCGTGGAAGATCATCCGGAAGGCCACAAAGGCAATGATGGCCAGCCCCAGATAGGCAATCCAGCGATGCCGTTGCAGGAGCGCGGCAATATAGCTTGCTGCAACTCCCATCAGCCCGATCGACAGCAGCAGACCAAATGCCAGCACCACCGGATGCTCCCGGGCGGCCCCGGAAACCGCCAGTACATTGTCCAGCGACATGGAAATGTCCGCGATCAGGATATGCAGAACGGCCCGCCGGAAATCGCGCACCCGGGCCACTTCGCACCCCTGGGCCAGCCCGGAAAATTCGCAAGCCTCACCAGCATGATGATGCGGTTCGGGATGGCGCAGATCCAGCCACATCTTCCAGCACACCCAGGCCAGCAGAATGCCTCCTGCCAGCAGCAGGCCCACCACCGACAGCAACTGCGTTGCCAGCACTGCAAACATTATCCGCAGCACGGTTGCAGCCAATATGCCGAAAAATATCGCCTTGCGCCGCAGAC
>JALWTJ010000281.1 GCA_027082895.1 Hyphomicrobiales bacterium
CCATGGCTCTCAAGGCGGGGGCGAATGAATACATGATGAAGCCGTTCGACCGCGAAATTCTCGAAAGCAAGTTCCAGCAGGTCGATCTCATTTCATCCTAGAGCGCGGGCAATCTTCCGTGTCGCTCCCGTGATGGTGCCGGGGCATTCCTGTCCGTCTGTCGGGCGGGGGCAAGGGGTTGTGAATGGCCGTTCCGTCCCGCTGATTTTTTGTAAAACGTTTCTGAATCCACGCCTGTGCTTCAGGGTCTGCTGCCGGTGCATCGGTTTTTCCGGGCACCGGCTTTTCTGTTGGCCCTGCCGGTCGGGGCTTGCGTGGTTGTACCTAGCCGGTGGTCAACGTCCGGCACACCACGGGGGCCGTATCCTTTCGGGCAGAATAACGGCGTGGCAGGGACCATGAACAATTCAGGTGCGTTGAAAATTTCTTCGGACAATGTTCGCGTGATGCTGGTGGA
Source organism: Hyphomicrobiales bacterium (assembly GCA_027082895.1). Classification (GTDB taxonomy): domain Bacteria; phylum Pseudomonadota; class Alphaproteobacteria; order Rhizobiales; family Devosiaceae; genus DROE01. The sequence continues at coordinate 458 of JALWTJ010000281.1, forward strand.
GGATTCCGCCGTGGTGCGCGGCATGGTGCGGGGATGGCTCGAGGGCATGGACGGAATAGAGGTGGTGGCGGCGGCGGACAATGGTCAGGTGGCCCTTGACCGGGTTGCCGCGGCCCGGCCCGATATCATCATTCTTGATATCGAGATGCCGGTCATGGACGGGCTGACAGCATTGCCAGGGCTGCTGCGAGCTGCTCCTGGTGCCCGCATCCTGATCGCTTCCACCCTGTCGCGCCGCAATGCGGAAATTACCCTGCAGGCAATGCGTCTTGGGGCCACGGACTATCTGGAAAAACCGTCATTTTCCCGGGATGGCAATGATGCCAGGGCCCGGTTCCGGGATGAACTGGTTGGCAAGATCACGGCGCTGGCCGGACTGAACCGTCCGGTGCCGCCATCGCGTCCGGCGCAGACGGTGCCTGTTTCGCTGCGCCCTGCGGCAAAACCGGGGGCGAGCATTTCCCAACCCCATGGGACGGTGCTGCCGGGCACACGCTGGGGGGCCATTCCGCCGGCTGATACGAAGTTCTCCCTGCGCCGGCCTTCCCGGGTGCGGCCGAAGGTTCTGGCCATCGGCTCGTCTACGGGGGGGCCGGCGGCGTTGTCGCGCCTGATGGAGCAGCTAAAGGGAAAACTGGAGCAGGTGCCGGTTCTTCTGACCCAGCACATGCCCCCTACCTTCACCACCCTTCTGGGGGAAAGCCTGTGCCGGCTGGGCGGGCTGAAGGGAGGAGAGGCGGAAGACGGGGCGCCGGTCGTTCCCGGGCATCTTTATGTGGCACCGGGCGGTTGGCACATGCGGCTTGTTTCAAAGGGTGAGGGGGTGCGTGTTGCTCTTGATGACGGACCGCCGATCAACCATTGCCGGCCGGCCGTGGATCCCATGTTCGAAAGTCTTGCCGAAATCTATGGCGGGGCTGTTCTGGGACTGATCCTGACGGGCATGGGCAGTGACGGGGCGGCCGGTGCGGTGCGGATTGCCGACAGGGGTGGTTCGGTACTGGCCCAGGACGAAAAGAGCTCCATTGTCTGGGGCATGCCGGGGGCCGCGATGGCAGCGGGGGCCTGCATCGGGGCGGTGCCGCTGGAAGCAATGGCACAAAAGATTACTGCAATGTTGAACGGGAAGGTCATGTGAACATGAACAGCCAGGAATTTGAACAGATTTGTGAATTTGTCCGGCAAAGCTCCGGAATTGTCCTGTCCCGTGCCAAGGAATATCTGGTGGAATCGCGTCTCAAGCCCATCGCCCTGCAGCATGGGTTCGCAGATGTGAGTGCCCTTGCCCGGGGGCTGGCCCATGCGCCACAAGCGGTCAAGCTGGCGGTAACAGATGCCATGACCACCAACGAGACGTTCTTTTTTCGGGACAAGACGCCGTTCAAGCTGTTCGAGGAGATTATCCTGCCGGACATGGTTGCTGCCCGGCGGGCCCAGGGGCGCCTGCGGATATGGTGCGCAGCGGCTTCAACGGGCCAGGAACCCTATTCCATTGCCATGCTGCTGAAGAAGAACGCCCGGCTGTGGGCGGGCATGAATGTGGAGATCGTTGCCACGGATCTATCCGCGTCGGCCATTGCGCGGGCAAAGGAGGGCAAATACACCCAGTTCGAAGTGCAGCGCGGACTGCCGGTGGAACTTCTGGTGGCCCATTTCCGGCAGGAGGGCACGCACTGGATCATTTCCGATGAAATCAAGCGCATGGTGAAATTCTCACAGTTGAACCTGCTGGAGAGCTATGCCTCGATCGGGGTGTTCGACGTGGTCTATTGCCGCAACGTGCTGATCTATTTTGACGGGCCGACGAAAAGCGCCGTTCTTTCTTCCGTTCGCCGGGCCATGCGGGATGACGGTTATCTGGTGCTGGGGGCCGCCGATACGGTGATCGGGTCGGCGGGCGAGTTCGTGCGTGCATCAGCGCGGGGGCTGTACCAGCCGGTGGAGGCAAAGCGGGCACCGGTGGCGCGCAGCGCGTAAGGGCTGCCCCGGGCGGGGAGGGGCGTGGGATGAATGCGAACTGCGAGCGGTCGGGCGCCGCCTGGCAGGCTTCCGCGTCGCAAAAGGTTCATTTCCGATTAGCCGGTTCTTAACTTATGATTGCTCTATTTCCGGGCACAGGAGATGAGCAGATGAATGAAAAAACCCCCTTGCAGCAATGCCTTTCGCCCCGGATGCTTCGCCAGTCGATGATTGTTTCCCTGGTGGTGGGAAGCATCCTGACCATCATCAATCAGGGGGATGCGATGCTGGCGGGGCACCTGAACATGGTCAAGGTGGTTCTGACTTATATCGTTCCGTTCCTGGTCTCTACCTATGGCGCCTGGAACATGGCGCGGGTGGCTCGGGCGGCCCGGATGGCGATGGCCTGAGGCGTATTTTCCTGATTTATTTCAATTGGTTGTCGGGCCACAGGACAAAATGGGTATCTTGTGGTGCCAGGCAATGGCTGTCGGAACAGGCCTGAATGGTCAGGGTCAGCATGATCGGCGTGTTTTGTTCCATGGCCCGGACCGCAGGCAGCGGAACATTAATGGGGAGCCTTCCCCGGTAGAGTTTTTGCGGGTGCGGGCTGAAGGCCAGTTTCATTTCTTCGGGTTCGGGCAACAGGGCAGGATCAAGGGGGGCGCCGTTGATCCGCAGTTGCAGTGCCTGGATGTCGTCAATGCCATCTGTTTCGGCGTTGGCACTGATGTGCCAGCCGGGCATGATGTCCAGCACAAGGAGAAGGCTCTCTTTATCACTTGTGCGTGAAAGTTGCGCCCGGATCTTTCCCTGGGCCAGCAAACGGGGATTTGCGACAGGGCCGTCGATATGCTCATCTAGGGCCGAGAGCAGCCCGGCACGGGAGCCGGGGGATTCCAGGGCATGGGCAGCGGTGGCAGCGGCAAGTTGGGCCGCCTGATGGTCAAACCGGGAATTGCCAGTGCCATGCGCCAGTCGTGTCAGCAGGCGCAAGGCAAGGGAATTGCCAGAGGGCACTTCGCCATCGTCCAGGGGATAGCTGGATCCCAGACCGTCCGGGGTGGCGCTTGAACGCAACAGGGCGGGACCATCGCCTGCGCTGCCAAAGGTTTCCAGCATGCGGGTGGCAATCTGTTCGGCCCGTTGCTGCCACTGGACGGCATCGCTCGTGCCTTGGTCGGGGGCATGAACCATCAATGCATGGCAGGCAAGGCCCAATCCGGCCTGATCGGACAGGAAGGCGGGGATTTCCGCTGTTCCTTCAAAGAAGATGCGGCAGGGGTCTGTCGCCCCTTTCATGGGACCAAGGAGGAAGCGGGCGGCTTTTCGGGCGGCGCGGTAGTAATCGGGCCGGTCAAACACCGTGGATGCGCGGGCAAGGACAATGATCATCATGGCGTTCCAGTCCATGATGATCTTTTCATCCCGGTGGGGGGGCGGGCGTGTTGCCCGGGCTTGAAAGAGACTTTCCAGAAGGGGGTCCAGCCTCTGATAAAAGGAGATGGCCCCTTCCGGCTCCGCTTCAAGGGATGTCAGGCGGGGAACGCTGGCGTTGGTGATTGCTTTTTCGCTGAAATTTCCCCGGGTGGTGATATTGAGGGTCTGACAGAGAAATTCCGCATGGTCGGGCAGTGCATCCTTCACCTGATCCGGGGTCCAGACATAAAAGGCCCCTTCGGTCTTTTCCGCTATTTCGTTTCGGGAAGGTGCAAACGGGGAATCCGCATCAAGGGCGGCATAAAATCCGCCATCGGGGGCGGTCATTTCCCGCAGTACGAAATCGAAGGTGCGCAGGGCGGCACGCCGGCAATGGGGGCAGGGGCGCAGGGCGTAGGAGCGGGTCAGCAGATCTCCGATCAGGGCCTGATTGTACAGCATCTTTTCAAAGTGGGGCACTTGCCAGGCGGCATCGACGCTATAGCGGTGAAATCCGCCGCCAATCTGGTCGTGCATGCCGCCCCGGATCATGGCGTGCAAGGCATCTGATACGGTGGCAAGAAGGTTCGTGTCCGCGTTGCGTTCTGCCTGATCAAGCAACAGGCAAAGGGTGGTTTCACGCGGGAATTTGGGAGCCCGGCCAAAGCCGCCATGGGTCGGGTCCACTCCCTTTAACAGGTGATGTGTTGCCGCTGTGATGTCGGTTGATTTCAGGTTCTGTGCCGGGCGGGTACGATTCAGGTGTGCGGAAACGGCAGATGTGATCTTTTCGGCCTGTTCCTTCAGGGCGTGGGGCTGGCTTTCCCACAATGTGTGGATTCGGTTTATCAGCTGGAAAAAGGCATCCGGGGGAAAATAGGTGCCGGCATAAAAGGGCTGCGCATCCGGGGTGAGAAACAGGGAATTGGGCCAGCCGCCATTGCCGGTCATCATCTGGGTTACCAGCATGAACTGCTCGTCCAGATCGGGGCGGCTTTCCCGGTCGATCTTGATGGAAACGAAATGGCGGTTGAGGAAGTCGCCGATGGCGTCATTGTTGAAACTCTGCTCCTCCATGACATGGCACCAGTGGCAGGTGGAATATCCGATGGACAGGAAGATCGGCCGGTTCAATGTCCGGGCCCTTTTCAGAGCATCGTCGGTCCAGGGATACCAGTCCACGGCATTGAACATGTGCTGGCGCAGATAGGGGGAATTGCTTTCTCGCAGGTGGTTGGGTTTTCTGTTCGGGTGATCCGGAGGGGGCTGATCGGGCATGATGTCCTGACAAGATGTTCGTGTGCCGGGGCATCCTGATGTGCCTGATGGCGCACTGCTGCAACAAGGTTTTTCCGGTCCCGGAACGTTCGGTTCGAATCGTGTTCAGGCGTGCCGGAGGGGTGCGTGGG
>JALWTJ010000282.1 GCA_027082895.1 Hyphomicrobiales bacterium
TCTGAGCTTCGGGGTCGCCCTGTTCGGCCGCCGGCAGCCAGAGCTTGAGCGCCGATTCGTAGGTGGCCCGGTCGTAGAGCACATATTCGCCACCGCGGATCTCGCAATCGAGGCGGGTGGTCTGGACCGGGCGCCGTGCCGTCAGATAGGTCATGCGGCTGCCGAGCTTGCGGATCTGACCGGGGAGCAGACAGTCCACCACCAGCAGGTCGTCGGCATTGGCGGCAGCGGCCGGGATCTGGTCGGGGCGGAGGGTCTGCTGTTCCACGCAGCCGATTACCACAAGGGTGGTCAGGCTGCTCAAGGTCATCACGGCAAGCTGGCGAAGTCGGCGCATGAGCGTTTACCTGTTACTGCAAAGTGGATCAGGGCGTATCGGTCTGCTTGAAGACGCAGAAGGTGTCGCCAAACTGCATCATCCGCATGTCCTGGAAATGGCCGTCACCCCGGAAGGTCACTCCGGTCTGGTTGCTGTAACCCGGCGCCCAGTTCCGCTCGTCGAGGATCAGCCGGCCATACTGCCAGCATTTGACCACGGAACGGTCCTGGTCCTCGGGGTGCTTGGCCATCTGGGGCAGCTTTTCATTGTTGCCCGGACGCTGGCGTTCATCGGAAGGTGGGGGATCGGCCTTGGCCGAGGCCAGGGCGAATCCGGCCACCCCTGCGGCGGGCAGGGTGAGGACGCCCAGGAGGAGCGCCCACCCTGCAAGATTATTGCACCTTGATTTCAAAGTACTGTCCTCCCAGGTCGTCTCCCACGATCCCTTTCATGGCGGATTCCACCTGTTCGAGGGATTTCACGGGAAGGTTCTCGAAATCGGTCCCCTTGATGTTGGCCGGCAGTTTGGCCATCACCGGCTTGGGCGAGGAGAAGCAGGCCAGCCGTTCCTTTTTGCCGTCTTTGCTGGCAAAGAGGTGGAAGGGCATCTTCCCGGGCAGCACCAGGGGCTTGTCGGGGGTCACCAGCGAGTCCGGGGTGAAGCGGTTGGGGAAGAAGCGCTGGATGTGTCCGTCCTCGGTCTCGTAGTAGCAGAAGACGTGAGCCTTCTGGCTGGGCTTGATCTCCACGCTGAATTCCTCGCCTCGCTTGAGCGGCCCCACCTTGCCGTTGGCATAACGGATCTCCAGGCTGGCCACCTTGGTGGGGGCGTTGGGCTCGGCCACCGGGGCTTCCTCGGTCTTGAGTTTTGGCGTGGGCTTGTTGAGCAGTGCGTCGAACAGCTCCAGCGTGATCTTGCCATCGGGCTTCATGCCCAGGCCACGCTGGTAGTTCATGATCGCCTCCTTGAGCTGCTCGTTGTATTTGCCGTCGATGGGGCCGGCGTAGAAACCCCGGTTGGCCAGCTGGGCCTGGAAGTAGGCCACCACCTGGCCGTCGGCCACCAGGTTGTAATACCAGTCGTAGATTTCGGCCTTGATATCCGGGTTGTCGGGACTGATCCCCAGGCAGTTCCAGTAGGGCACCTTGGTGAGCTTGCCCACCAGCTCCACGGCGGCCAGTTCGATGAGATTGCGCAACGCCTGGGCATCTCCTTCGGAGCGGGTGAAGTTCATGCTGAAGTTGACGCCCAGCTTGCCGATGGTGGCATCGGCGTCGGTCCCCTTACCCTCCTTGAAGATCACGATGGTGTTCTTGGACACCACCCCGGGGAGCACCGAGTAGTCCTTGGTGGAGATCACTGCCAGGTCGAGGGCCATCACCGAGGCGTTGGCGGTCTTGGCTGTGCCGATTCCCACTTTGGCGATGTTGATGCCGGCGGAGACGTCCTTGGCGGCCACGCTGCGGTCGAGCTGGCTGATCGATCCCCGCAGATCGTACTGCGGGATCATGTTGTAAGGGGCCTTGGCATTCGCCGAGGTGAGCCACGAGACCAGGTTGCCCGAATCGGCGCCATAGGCGATCAGGCGGATCGCGTGACTGCGGCGGGTCATCTCGGAGATGGCGGAGATGAGCATGTCTTTGGCGCCGGCCTTCACTTTTTTGGTGGCGTCGCGGATGTCCTCCACCAGCATCGAGATGTCGTAGATGCCGTAATCGATCAACAACCCGTCCATGCACCGCAGGGCGGGGGAGAAGTTGGTGATGGTCCGCCGGGGTGCTTCGGCCGGTCCCTTCATCAGCTTGGGCAGCTCCTGTTTCACATCCTGCTTGACCGGCGTGCAGGCGGCGAAGGTAACCGTCATCAAGGCGGTCACCAGAGCGTTCTTCAGAGATTTCTTGATTGCCATCATGATCTGTCCTCTCCCGCCGGGCCGGGCCTCAGCGGCATTTGTTTTCCTGGACCACCGGTCCTTCGATGACGATGGTCACGTTACGGGGCACCGGCTGACCGACGCCGGTTTTGATGTTACCGATGTTCAGGTCGCTGCAGCCGCCGGAGCCGAAGCTCTCGCTGTCCTCACCCCCGCCTTTCTCGGCGTCTTCGCTGTGCTTGCGGGCCTTGGCGCGGGCGATGGTGGCTGCATCGTGCACTTCGTCGATCTCCATCACATCGACGCTTCCCACGCTGCCGGCCATCGTCTGAGGCGGCAACGCGGCGGCGCCGAACGACAGGAGGAGAAAAAATGACTGGACTTTCATTGCATGTCTCCAGATGACTCAACGGGCGGCCCGGAACTGCACCCGCCGGTTTTCCGGCGCATAGGGGTTCTCGGGATTGAGCGGATCCGATTCGCCCAGGCCCCGGATCACCAGTTGATCAGGGGAGATGCCATGTTTCTTGACCAGATACTCCTTCACGGCCCGGGCGCGGCGCAAGGAAAGCTGTTTGTTGTAGCTTTCGGAGCCGGAGGCGTCGGTATGACCTTCGATGATGATCTTGGCACCGTTGGTCATCTTGATGCCTTCGGCGATGGCGTCGAGCTGGGGCTTGGCGTCGGGCAGGATTTCGGCCGAGTTGAAAGCAAACTCTACCGGCAGTCCAAGCACGTCGGTATCGGGTTGGGCGGTTTTTTCGGCAATGGCGTCTTTGGCCTCGGTGGTCTTTTGATAGGCCGGGTCGAGACTGATGCCGCGCATCTTCGGTCGCTTGTGTCCACCAAGGATGTTGGCCACTTCCGAGGCATCGGGGATCTCGCCTTTGCCGTACATGCGCACGTCGCCGGCCCAGGTCAGGCCTGTGGCGAGCAACGCGGCGGCTAGGATCAGGGGTTTGGATTGCGGGTTCATGACGTTCCCTCCGTAATAAAGTTGTAGGTCTGCGGTTCCAAGAACATGGCTTTCTGGATGAAAACTATAGCCGTTTCAAACCGTGGCGTGGGGTGTTGCAGTACATGGGCGGATAGTGATCCAGTTCACCAGACTGCGGGCGTGGGCATGGCCATTCGGGGCGGGGCGCGCTGGTCGAGGTTGACAGGCTGTTGAAAAATGCGGTTTTTCGGCAGTCTGCGTGACACAGGGAAACCGCATTCTCCACTTCCGTGGTTGAAAAAGCCCAGGGAAGGGCTTTTTCAACATCCTGTCAAATTGGCGTGGTGACGGGATATTCATCGGACAGGCGTCGGCATGGATGGAAACGGCCCGCGAGCCTCCCTGCCCGGTGGATGCCGGGGAGATCTGATCCTTGAAAAACAGTGTCTTTCGAGCACCAGGCCGGAACCCACAAGCATCTGAACCGTGATTCCCGGTGGTATCCGTCAAACATAACAGAAGGCGCCTCGACTTGTCAGAAATTCCGGCCGCTGGGTAATGAGGTCATGCGGGCGCCGGCTGATGGTATCGGAAACGAATTCCCGTGTTCCATTGTGAGGGAAGCCCGACAGGGTTCCCTCGTGGATATGCCAGCGCCAATCTCGCCCAAAGTGTGTGAAAAAAGTCACTTTTTCAGAGTGCGGCCGGTTACCGAAACGGATTGGCCGGTCGACTATCTTTGGGCCTAGGAAAGCCGGCAGAGGGGCTCTGGGTTCAGGGCCACAACCCGCACCGGCAGGTTGGGTGCATGGTGGACCTTGTTTGCGTGCACAGCGAAGTTCTTTATCAAGGCTCTCAGGGAGGAGAGAGGCGATTCCCGCCGTTTGTCCCCGGGTAACCGGGGGCCTTTTTTTTGGGGTCAGCGAAAATATTTTCATCCGCCGGCTGGACGCTTCCTGGGCAGGGGTGCAGAATCGAAACAGCTCTTCGGGTTTTCCGGGGTGGATCGACAGAGGGCAGTAACCATGAACAGGTATGGATGGCTGCTGGTATTGGCGCTGGCTTTGCCAACGATTGGGCAAGGGGGTGACCCCACCGTCGATGGTCCCCAAACCAGTGGTCAGAGACCGCCGCCCCCCCGTGAACAACCACGACCCAAAGTGGAAGCACCTGCCGAGGTCATCGCCTGGGAGCCGCCTGATTTGGGGGCACCTGCCCATCGTTCCGGTGGTGGCACCCGGGGAGTGTGCCAGCTCTGTTCCTTTGCACCCCGTGAAACCGCTCTGAGTGCAACGCCTACCCCCAGATTCTATTGGTATCTGGAACCGGGCTTTCGTAACAATCTACGTTTTCGCCTGAAAGAAGAGGGGGCGAATCGGCCCCTGTTGGAGGTATTGTTGCCGTCGGCCATGGAGGGTGGCATTGGGGTGTTCGATCTTGCCGATCAGGGGGTGGCGCTTGAAGAAGGCAAAACCTATCGCTGGCAAGTGGAGATGGTGCCGGATGCGCACCAGCGTTGGCTGCGTTTCGCGGCTGGTGGCTGGGTCATCTACCGCCGGCCATCGCGATCGGTTCCGAAAGATACCCGCAAGCGACTGTTTTACCTGGCCAGGAATGGCTATTGGTACGATGCCGTGGATGAACTCACCCGTTTGATCGAGAAAGGTGGCGATGCACCTGGCTGGTTGCGCCAGCGGGCGGCTCTTTTGGAGCAAGGCGGTCAACACATGCTCGCTCAGCTCGACCTGGAAAGGATCGGCGAGCGCTGATTTCGGCCCTGAAGAAGCTCTGATGCCAAGTCGTCCCTCGTTTCATCAAAAGCGCGCAACGCCGCAAAGGAAGTTCTGACAAAAGCCATCCCTGGCTTTAACAGAGCGCGCTGCGTCGCAGATGCAGTTTTCAACTCGCATCAAAATCAATTACTTGCGCAGTTCTATTTCGCCGGTATATCCCTTTGTCGGCAGAAAGCCCGAATTATTCGGACTTTCCCTCGTGTCGCCCAGAGGCCGTCGAATGACTGCATTTTTCGACGGTGTG
>JALWTJ010000283.1 GCA_027082895.1 Hyphomicrobiales bacterium
GCTTGCGGCCGTTTGTACAACCGACGCAAGCGGATAACGTATCTGAACGTCGGCGGGTTCATGGAGGTGCTGTACCCTTCGCCGCACCGACGCCGGCACGCGGACCGCCGGGGGCGCTACACGACGCAGGACGGCCAGTGGCGCCAGATCGTGAGCACGCGCCACCGCCGCCACCGGCCATCAGCATGGCCATCAGGCCCCCCCCGTTCGCGCATCCATCTGACGCGACAGGATGGTGCAAAATTCATCGGCAAATCCTTCAAGCCGTCCCACCAGCTTGTTGGCGTCGGCCGAAAACTTGTTGTAGGCGATCACCGCCGGAATGGCCGCCAGCAACCCCAGTGCCGTGGCAAACAATGCCTCGGCAATTCCGGGCGCCACCACGGCCAGGTTGGTGCTTTCCGATGCAGCAATGGACTGAAACGAATTCATGATGCCCCATACCGTGCCAAAAAGGCCAATGAAAGGCGAAGCGCTGCCCACGGTTGCCAGAAAGCCCAGCCGCTTTTCCAGCCGCTCGGTTTCCCGCGCAATGGCAACATCCAGCACCTTGTCGATCCGCACCTGCACCCCGATATAGGAGGCCGCGTTCTGCTCATGGGAACGTTTCCACTCCTTCATGGCGGCAACAAACACTGCCGACATGCCCCTGACGGGCCGTTCCGAAAGGGTCTGGTAAAGCTCCTCAAGGGACTGGCCGGACCAGAACACCCTTTCGAACCGGTTCATTTCACGACGGGCACGGCCAAATCCGACCACCTTGTCGATCACGATGGCCCACGACCAGACCGAAGCGGAAAACAGCCCCAGCATCACGAACTTGATGACCCAGTCCGCCCGCAGGAACAGGGAGAGCAGCGAAAAGTCCCCGCCGCTCGAAACGACCTCCGCCGCCTGATAAATTTCCATTGAATCATGTCCTTTGGTGCGTGCGCTCCGGCACGGGCTTCCCCGTCAAGACCTGCGCCACCATATTGCCACCCGTTTGCTCGGCGAAGCCATGCCGACCAATTTTGTCAAATTTGAGATAAATCGCGCCTGCACCCCTTGCAAGCCCCCGCATGTCCCATGCCGATAAACTCACGGTTACCATTTCATTAAAGGCATGACCTGAACCCAGCCGGTTTTTCTACCGGCCGGAAGGATCATCCCGCCCCCACTGTTCCGGTCAGCTTCTTGAGCACATCCATGGGCAGACGCCGCGGCCGGCCCTGCGTGGAAATGACGGCGACCGTCACCCGACCCCGGGTAATGATCTCCTCGTTGCGCCGAATGGTCTGGGACAATATGAGCCGGGCGCCCTTTACCGCTTCCAGTTCTGACACCACTTCCAGCACGTCATCGATATGGGCCGGCCGTTCATAGGATATTTCCAGGGACCGCACGGCAAAGACCAGCCCCGATGTCAGAAGCCGGGAATGGTGCACGCCCCTTTCCCGCAGGAATTCGGTACGCGCCCGCTCCATGAATTTCAGATAGGCCGCATGATAGACATTGCCGCTAAAATCGGTGTCCTCGTAATAGATGCGGATTGGAAATGCATGTACCTGTTCCATCATAAAATTCCTTCCTCGCAACATCGCCTCTGCTTCGTCTGCAAATGGCGACCCTTCACCCCGCTATATAGCGATCCGTTCGGTGATTTACAGCTAGAAAGACATTCAGAATTACGGCTCCCAGCACCGAAATACCCACCAGTTGCACCGGCGCCACCAGCAGGGCCAGCGCAAACAGCACCAGATCGAACAGAAGAAGGGTGACACCGGCCCGTATACCAAAACGGTCCTGCAACAGCACCGCCAGAATGCCCAGCCCCCCGACGCTGGCCCGGTGACGGAACACCCCCAAAAGGCCGAAGCCCATCAGCACGCCCCCCAGCAAGGCCCCGAACACGGGGTTGACCCGCTCGAACACGATAAGGTTCGGCTCCATGTCCACCAGCAGCGCCAAAAGGGCCGCCGCCGCCAGCGTCTTCAGGGCAAATCTGACCCCCAGACGCCACAGGGCCAGCCCGTAAAACGGAAGGTTGAGAAAAAAGAAGACCAGCCCGGTCTGCCACCCGGTGGCATAGTGAATGACGATGGACAGGCCCGCAATGCCCGACGTTATCAGACCAAGCTTCTGAAACAGGCCGATGGCAAAGGCAATCAGAAGCACCGAGGCCACGATGCCCTGAACATCCTCCCACGCCGCATGGGGCACGAGTTGCGCGCCCCTCTCCGGCTTTTCCCGCTGCACCTCATCCATACCTGCATCCATACCCGCATGGCCCCGAACAATGGCCTGCCACCGGGCATGTCCCACGATCGCGAAACAATGTCAACAATACTGTCCTATGAGGCGCCGACCCCATGGCGGCAACCAGTAACATGGAACACCAGCACTCGGCCCCGGTTACCCCTCGTCCGCCACGATGAACAAAGGCCGTGCGGGAAGCTGTTCAAGGGCGCTCCACAGGAAGGCGGGGGAAAGCTTTTCCGCTTCCAGCGCCTTCGGCGTCACCCTCACCCATCGGAAAACAAGGTCGTGCCCTTCGTCCCGGGTCACCCGTGCCGTGCCCCCGGGGGAGAATGGAAAATCCGCTGGCAGGTCAACAAGGTAATATTTCCCGATCTCGTGAAACCGCTCCCCGTCCCGCTCGAAAAAGCTTTCGGCACTGAACAGCAGACGCTTGACAGTACCGGAACAATCCAGTTCCTCTCCAATTTCCCGCTTTAATGCGGTTTCACTATCTTCACCAAATTCAACGCGCCCCCCCGGCAGCATCACGAAATCATCGTCATCCTCCCGGCACACCAGCACATGCCCCTCGCGAATGACCACCGCCGCCACCCGGTAGTTGAAGCGCCGCTTTCCGGTCAGGAACGTCAGGGCCAGCCGGTCATTCATCGTCCACCTCGAACAAGGAGCCCTGCCCCCCACCAAATCCCTCAGGAACCGCCTGCCCCAGATGGGCGAATGCCTTTGCCGTCAGCATGCGGCCCCGGGGCGTGCGCTGAATGAACCCCTGCTGCATCAGGTAGGGCTCCACGATATCCTCAATCGCATCGCGCGGCTCGCTCAGGGCTGCAGCAAGGGTTTCGATGCCCACCGGCCCGCCCCCGTAAAGCTCCCCGATCACCTTGAGATAACGCCGATCCAGCATGTCCAGCCCCTCCCGGTCCACGTCCAGACGCAACAAGGCCCGGTCCGCCACCTGGGCCGTAATTTCCCGCGCGCCCTCCACCAGCGCAAAATCGGTCACCCGCCGCAACAGGCGCCCCGCGATCCGCGGCGTCCCCCGGGAACGCCGGGCCACTTCGAGCGCCCCGTCGTCCCGCATGCCCACCCCCAGCAGGCGCGCGCCCCGCCGCACGATCTGAACCAGTTCCTCGGGGGAATAGAAATTCAGGCGCACCGGAATGCCGAACCGGTCCCGGAGCGGGGTCGTCAGCAACCCGGCGCGGGTCGTGGCCCCCACCAGCGTGAACCGGGCCAGTTCAATGCGCACCGAGCGTGCCGCCGGTCCCTCCCCGATGATCAGGTCAAGCTGAAAATCCTCCATCGCCGGATAAAGGATTTCCTCGACGGCCGGGCTGAGCCGGTGAATTTCATCAATGAACAGAACGTCCCCTTCTTCCAGATTGGTCAGAAGGGCCGCCAGATCCCCCGCCTTGGCGATCACCGGCCCCGAGGTGGCGCGAAACCCCGCCCCCATCTCCCGGGCCACGATCTGGGCCAGGGTTGTCTTGCCCAACCCCGGCGGGCCAACAAAAAGCACATGATCCAGCGCCACCTTGCGCTGACGCGCCGCCTTGATGAACACCTCCAGATTGGCCCGCGCATCCGCCTGCCCGATGAATTCGGAAAAGCCGGACGGGCGCAGGGAAACGTCGCTCTCCCCGTCCCGTTCCGAATGTGCAGAGGTCAGATCGCTCACCGGCTCAACTCCTTGAGACCAAGGCGAATGAGTTTTTCCGTGGACATGTCATCCTCTTCCCGGGCCATGATTCGCGCCAGTGCCGCCGATGCCTGCGCCTGTGAATAGCCCAGATTGGACAGGGCGGAAACCGCATCGGCCACATGGGTGTCCGCGGCTCCCTCGCCCAAAGCCGTCTGCAGGCCCGCCGTGCCCGCATCAATGGCCAGATCGGGCACCTTCCCCTTGAGTTCGCTGACCAGCCGTTGCGCCAGCTTCGGCCCGACCCCGGAAACCCGCCCCAGCATGGCCTTGTCCTGCAGGGCAATGGCCGAAGACAATTCCTGTGCCGAAAGAGTCGACAGGATGGCAAGGGCCACCCGTGCGCCCACGCCCTGCACCCCCAGCAGCACGGAAAACCACGCCATTTCCGCTTCACTGGCGAACCCATGCAGACGGATCATGTCCTCACGCACCATCATCTGGGTAAAAAGGGAACAGGCCTCCCCCACCCCGGGCAGCGCCCCAAGGGTCCGGCCGGAACAATAGACGCGATAACAGACGCCCCCCACATCGATCAGCACCTGGTCGGTCCCAATCGCCTCCACCTGTCCCTTGAGTTTCCCGATCACGTGCGTTTTCCGATCATGTGTTGCCCCGTCCCTTTCCGCAGCCCTCCGGCATCAGGGGCACCGCTTCACACCCTTTGTCTGCACCCCGAAATCCCATGTCAGGCCCGCCCGCCAGCCCGGACCGGCGCCCTTTCCCCAAGGCGTCGGGCATTGCGATGATGGGCATGGCAGATGGCAATGGCCAGAGCATCGGCCGCATCGCTGCCCGTGAAATCGGCTCCCGGCAATAATGTGCGCACCATGAGCGCAATCTGCCCCTTACCCGCATGCCCGCTGCCCACGATGGATTTCTTGACCAGGTTGGCCGCATATTCCCCGACCGGCAGCCCCTGCGCCGCCGGTGTCATCAGCACCACCCCCCGCGCCTGCCCCAGTTGCAGCGCCGACCGCGCACCCGCAGAAACAAAGGTTTCCTCCACCGCCGCCTCTGCGGGCGAATAGCGCGCAATGACCCCTGACAATTCCTCGAACAGTACCGCAAGGCGGCTGGCAAGATCTACCCGGACATCGGGCGTGATCGTTCCCGCCGCCACGAATCCGAGCCGGTTGCCCTCCGCCTCCACGATCCCCCAGCCGCAGCGGCGCAGGCCGGGATCTATGCCAATGATTCGCACCCGTTCACCCAT
>JALWTJ010000284.1 GCA_027082895.1 Hyphomicrobiales bacterium
GCTTCGGGACGTACCAGCAGGGGGGCGGAAATTTCGGTAAACCCGTGTTCGCGCGTGTGCAGATCCAGCATGAACGCAGCAAGAGCCCGCTCCAGCCGGGACAGTTCACCCCTGAGCACAACGAAGCGGGAACCGGACATGCGGGCCGCCGCCTCGAAATCCATCAGGCCCAGGGCCTCCCCCAACTCGTAATGCTCCCTGGGATTGAAATCAAAGCGCGTGGGTTCCAGAAAGCGGGAAATTTCCACATTGTCGTTTTCGTCCGCGCCATCGGGCACGTCATCCTTGAGCAGATTGGGCAGGGCCAGCAGGCGCGCATGCAGGGCCTCGCTCAACTCGCGCACCCTTTCTTCACTCCGCTGGATTTCGGCCTTCAGATTGCCGACCTCTGCCAGAAGCCGGGCAGCTTCTTCTTCATCCCCCTGCCCCTTTGCCTTGCCAATCTGGCGCGAAGTGGTGTTGCGCTTTTCCTGCAATTCGTTCATGTGCGCAACGGCGGCGCGCCGCGCGTCGTCCATTTCCAGCAATTCGCCGGACAGGCTTCCCAGCCCCCGGCGGCGCATGGAAGTGTCAAACTGTTCTGCGTTGTCGCGCAGCCATTTCATGTCGTACATGTGTCCGCCCGGAGCATTCGCTCCGGTCCCTTGAATTCAGATCCCCCACCACCCGCACGCCAGCGGGCATGCGCAGCAGATCCGGGCAGTATCATGGCAGGTGTCTAGAGCACTTCCCGAAAAGTGTGAAGCGGTTTTCGGACAAGAAGTGCGGAAATATTAAACAGATAGAGCGTGGTCTTGATTCCATCAGAAACAGACACGCTCTAGGGGTTCTGTGCCGCCTCTGCCGCTTCCTTCTCCGCCCGGCGCCGTTCGACCATTTTTACCGACCAGATTGAAAGTTCGTAAAGCAGCAGCATAGGCAGAGCAAGCCCCATCTGGGAGATGGGATCGGGGGGAGTGAGGAAGGCAGCAACGATCAGTACGCCGACCACGGCATATTTGCGCCAGGACTTCAGACTGTCCGAGCCGACCAGACCGATACGGGCCAGAAGGGTCAGCACAACCGGCAACTGAAAACTGACGCCAAAGGCCAGAATGAGCGTCATGATCAGGGACAGATATTCAGAAACCCGCGGCAGCATCTCGATGGAGACGTTTTCTCCCGTTCCCCCCTGCATTCCAAGAAAGAAGCGCAGGGCCAGGGGCATCACCCCGTAAAACATTACGGCGGCCCCGAGCACGAAGAAAATGGGCGTGGCAATCAGGTAGGGCAAAAAGGCGCTGCGCTCGTTCTTGTAAAGGCCCGGCGCAACAAAGGCATAAATCTGGGAGGCAATTACCGGGAAGGCGAGAAAAACGGCACCAAACAGGGACAGGGTCAGCTTGGTGAAGAAGAATTCCTGGGGCGCCGTATAGATCAGACGGACGATCTGGTCCGGTCCGGCAGCGGTCTTGTAGGGCTGGAGAAGAAAATTGTAGATCCAGTCAGAGAGGAAGAAACAGACAACAAACAGAACCGCAATGGCCACCAGGGAATAGATCAGGCGTGTGCGCAGTTCGGCCAGATGCTCGAACAGGGTGGCTTCGGTGCCCGCCAGCTCGTCTTCCTTTTTCGCGTCATCGGCAACGGGATCGGAAACCGTGTCCGGCACGGTCGAATTACTGGAATCGCCTGATGTCATTTTGCGGTCGCCTTGCCCGTGGCCGTCCCGGCGGCAGTGGTTTTCTTGTCAGTGGTCTTTGCCGCAGCAGTCCCTGTTGCGGAAGCTTTGGCGGTGCTGGCCTTTGCAGAACTGGCAGCGCTGCTCTTGGACGCTCCCTTGGACGCTCCCTTGGCCGCTCCCTTGGCAGCGCCACCCTTGGGCGCACTGCTCTTGGGCGTACTGCTCTTGGGCGTACTGCTCTTGACGGCTCTTTTGCTGGTCCCTTTTCCGGTGGCCTTGGCCGCACTCTTGCGGGTCTTACCGCTAGTCTTTTTTGCGGGAGCAACACCTGAAGTGTCACGAATCTGGTCCACGACGCTCTCGGTTTCCGGATCGTCCGGAACCAGCTTGCCCGAGGGCACCACCTTTCCATCGGGAGTAATGGAGTTGAATTCGTCCTCGATCTTGCGCCGGGTCTCCTGCAAGGGGGCAGCGATAGACCGTTTGATATCCTTGAGCTCGTCCACGGCCGTCACCTTGTTCAGTTCGGCCTTGAACTCGTTGCCCATCTTGCGGATGCTGCCCATGGCACGGCCCACCTGCCGCAACATGGCGGGCAAGTCCTTGGGACCGACGACGATCAGGGCGACCGCCGCAACTACCATCATTTCCGTCCAGCCAATGCTCAGCATGTCAGCGGCTCTTGCTCCGACGTCAATTTACACACGATCACCCTTGATCTCAGGCGTCGGTGCCGGACTTTTCGCTGTCCTTGGAATCTTGCTTTTCAACAGGCTTGGGATCGTCGGCCATTCCGCGCTGGAACGCCTTGATGCCGGATGCGACTTCGCCCATCATGCCGGAAATCTTGCCGCGACCAAACAGCAGCAGAACGGCAATCACGATTATAAGGATACCCCACGGTCCAGGATTCATGTTTTCTCTCCATTGCAGTCCGTGTCAGACACAGACCGGTTAAACACGGCGTGCACGCCTTGTCGATCATAGATATTGTCAAACGTGGTCAAAAACAAGCACATGATCGGGGTCGATTTTCAATCGTATGTCCGTCCCCGGCGGCAAGGCATCGTCAGCCGGTGCCCGCAGCACCAGGGGCGCATCGACGTTTTGCACCTGAATTTCATAAATATCCAGCCCCAATGCCTGCTGTTTGCTGACAATCCTGGCCGGAACACCTTCATTTTCGGCCGTGCGCGGCAGGATGTGCAACGCACCAACCGCCCGAAAAGCCAGGATGACCCGGGCACCATCGGGCCGACCGGGGGTGGGTACGTCACCAAGGGGTGAGCGGGCGAATCCCCCGTTAACCACGACCTCAATTTCCGACTGCGGAGAAAAGAAACGGGCTGCCTGAAGGTCCGCCGGGTGGCTGAACATGTTGCGGGCCGTATCAATCTGCACGATCTTTCCGTCCCTGAGCAGCGCAATGCGGTCACCCAGCAACATGGCTTCTTCCGGATCATGGGTGACGATGATCGTCGTTGCATGGGTTTCACGCAGGATGGCGAGGGTTTCGCCACGCACGCTGGCGCGCAGGCGGGCATCGAGGGACGAGAAGGGTTCATCCAGCATCAGGATCCCCGGCTTGGGCGCAAAGGCGCGGGCCAATGCCAGACGCTGTTGCTGCCCTCCGGAAAGCTCGTGGGGGTAGGCGTTCTTGCGATCCAGGAGCCCCACCCGCCTGAGGGCGGCCTCCGCCTGTTTTTCCGCCTGGGCGCGGCCCAGACCCTGCATGGCGAAAGTGACATTGCCCAACAGGGTCATGTGGGGGAACAGGGCGAAATCCTGAAACATCAGGCCCACGCCACGCTTGCCGGGCGATACCGTAACCCCGGGTGCCGAAGCCAGCATGTCATTGACCCGTATCTCCCCCGCGTCAATGGGCTGAATGCCCGCTGCCGCCCTCAGAATCGTGGATTTGCCGGATCCGGAATCGCCGAGCAGACAGATAATTTCTCCCGGAACGAGGGAGAAGGAAATGTCCCGCAGTACCTGTCGCCCTCCGAGCCGGACGCCCACATGTTCAAAACGCAATGCGGAAGCGATGCTGACACCCACGGTGCCCCGCTCCCCCCAGGGAATTGGGCTGCCTGCAGACTCATCACCAGTTTGAACGGGGTCCGGGGATGTTGATGTCATGGTCAATCGGTCTTTCGCAGGGGCTGGATGGGGCAAAGGCTAACCTTCTTCCCCGTCATCGTCATCCTCAAGCGGATCCTCGTCTTCACGCAACCCACCGTCAAAGGGTAACGGAATCTGCATGTCCTGGGGCAGACGACTGGACAGAAGCCCCGCCCCCTTCAATTCTTCCAGTCCGGGCAGATCGGAAAGGGACTGAAGCGAAAAATGATCGAGAAATTCGGGGGTAGTGCCATAGGTCACGGGACGCCCCGGGGTGCGCCGCCGGCCGCGCATGCGCACCCAGCCCGCTTCCATCAACAGGTCAAGAGTTCCCTTGCCCGCCGTAACCCCGCGGATTTCCTCGATTTCGGCTCGGGTTACCGGCTGATGGTAGGCAATGATGGCCAGGGTTTCCAGGGCCGCGCGGGAGAGGGAACGGGTGGCCTTTTCTTCCCGCCGCAGCAGAAATCCCAGGTCCGGCGCGGTTCGGAAGGCCCAGCCCTCGCCGCGCTGAACAAGGTTGATGCCACGGGACCGGTAAATCCCGGCCAGTTCCTCCAGCAGGGCCGCAATATCGGCTTCAGGGTTGAGGAAGGGTTGCATCGCGTCCACGCCAAGAGGTTCGGGAGCGGCAAACAGCAGGGCTTCCAGAACCCGCAGGTGGCGCCGCCTCACCTCTCCTTCGTCCTCAATCGGCCTGGCAGCATCGTCCCGCTGACCGCCATGCGCACCCGCTTCAGGCGCATCGGCAAGCCCCTGCCCGGCCATGGCATTTTCACGTTCCTTACTCATGGGGGTCCGTTGCTCCCTTTTCGACGTCAGGCCCAGCCCCCGGACGGTCCGTTCGCCGCCGGCGCAACAGCAGGGGGCCGAAGGTTTCGGACTGGCGAATTTCCATGTGCCCCTCGCGTACCAGTTCGAGGCTGGCGGAAAAGGTGGAAGCGAGCACGGTTGCCCGCTCCTCGGGTACCGCCAGATATTGGGCAAGGAACCGGTCAAGGGCCATCCATTCCGTGCTGTCTCCGATCAGGCGCGTCAGGATGTCACGCGCTTCCTTCATGGACCAGACGGTGCGTTTTTCCATGGAATAATCAATGGCGAACGTACGTTCGCGCATGCCGGCATAGGCCTTGAGCAGATCGAACAAGGAGGCGCGAAAAGCCGTCTGTGACACGGTGTCGGTCGGTTCGGGATCCCCCCGGGCAAACACTTCGCGCCCCAGCCGGGGGCGGCTGACCAGATTCGCCGCCGCCGTACGCATGGCTTCGAGCCGCTTCAGGCGGAACTGGAGAATGGCGGCCAGCATTTCGCCGCTCGGCTCCTCGTCCCCGGCCACCGT
>JALWTJ010000285.1 GCA_027082895.1 Hyphomicrobiales bacterium
AACCAGTGAATGGGCTCCGCCACCGCCCCCCGAACCGTTGCTGGACGTTGCCAAGACCTGCGACGACCCGGTACCGGCGGGCGATGGATGGGACATTTCCTGCACCATCACCGTGACCGGCTCGAACCTGACGCCGGGGATGGGCCTCACCCTTTATGACACGCTGGGGGCAAACGGGAGTGGGAGCGTTACCGCCTCGGCACTTTCTCAGCCGGTCGGTCTGCCGGGCCTCAATTGCGCTACCAATCCGGCAGCGCCGGGCCTGGTCAGCTATTGCCTGCTTGCGACCGATAACGTGACCGGTGCCGGCGGCAGCCTGTCCTTCCCCTACCAGGGTCACATCACCGCCGGCGCAGGCGAAACTCCGAGCGCGCAGAACTGCACCACCCTGGCGCTGTTCGGTGACCCCGACCACCCCGAAGCCTGCGTGGACCTGACGCTTCCGCCCCTGCCCGAACCGTCGCTTGACATCTCCAAGACCTGCGACGACCCGGTGCCCGCCGGCAGCAGCGGCTGGGACGTCACCTGCACCGTCACCGTGACCGGTGCCGATCTGCCGCCAGGGCTGTCGATCACCGTTTACGATGTGCTGAGCGGCAGCAACGGCGCCAATCCGCAGAGCGGCACGCTGAACGGGCCCGCCGGGCTTTCGGGCGGGGTGCAGTGCAGCGGCGGCTTCGGGACCGGCATGGTCCTGCAGAACTGCACCGTCAGCACCGATGACCTGATGGCTGCGGGCGGCACGCTGTCGTTCCCCTATACGGGCCATATCGCCGCGGACACGGGCAGCGCGCCCGAAGCGATGAACTGTGCGAGCTTCCAGCTGCGCGACAGCCAGGGCAACGGCGTGCCCATCGGCAATGTCGGCGTGGCCCAATGCGCGCCCTTGACGCTGCCGACCCTGCCCACCACCACCGGTGGCACCGCACCCGATTGCGGGGTGGATGTGTTGTTCGTGGTGGATCGCTCGGGCTCAATGCGCCACTATAACCGCATCGCGCAGGTGCGTGCCGGCGTGCAGATGGCGCAAAACGCCTTTGCCGGCAATGGCTCGAACGGCGGGCTGATCCTGTTCAACCAGTTGCCCCATCTTGCTGTGCCTCTGCCAGACCCGCTGCCGTCCAGCAGCATCGCCAATACCATGGCCAGCCTGCCGGCCTCTGGCGGCACCCGCTGGGACCGGGCCTTTGGCCTGACCCGGCAGGTGGTCACGGCAGCAGCGGAAAAACCGCTGGTGCTGTTCATCACCGACGGGGTGCCGAACCGGCCGTGGTCGTTTTCCAGCGCCGCGGTCAACGACATCCGGGCCCAGGGCAGCCGCATCATCGGCGTCACGATTGGCACGGGCACAGTGACGCAGCAACTGACCGCACTGCTGGGTAACAACGTGGCCAATACGGCGGCGGGGGATGTCCCTGACCCGTTCACCGATGACGTGGTGGTGATCCCCAATGGCGCCAACATGGCGGCAATCTTTGCCCAGATGGCCCAGGCCTATTGTCCTTTGCACGGCCCGCAATCGGAGATTGGGCAGGTGATCGACCTGCGCCTGCCGGCGCAGCCCTATGCGGGGGATGACGAGCCGGAGCCGGCCACGCCTGCCCCCGAACCGACACCTCTTCCGGTGCTCCCCACGCTGGAGATTGAAAAGCAGGCAACCGGGCCGTGCCGCCTCGACAGCGGGCGCCGCCAGTACCGGTGTGGCTTCCGTATCAACGTGCGCAATGGCGGAGAAGTCCCCTATACCGGCCCCGTTGTCATCGTGGACAAGCCGGGCACACCCGCCCCGCTGGCGGTCCGCGCTTCCGGTGAGGGCTGGCAGTGCGGCCGTTTGCGTCGGGGCGAAATCACCTGCATGGCGCAAGATGTCCGTCTTGCGCCGGGCGAGGCGACCGGTTTTACCCTGCAACTCCGTCTGCCGGGGCAGGAACAGGCGGGACAGTGGCAAAACTGCGCCATCAACGGCCTGCCGCAAAACCGACGGGGACGGGTTGCCCTTGCCCAGCGGATCATGAACGGGCTGGGCATTGATGCGGGGCCGGTGGACGGCCAGCCTGGTCCGCGGACCTATCGTGCGCTGAGCCAGTTGCGGGCGCGACTGGGCCTGCCGGATTCCCGGGCGTTCGACGACACCCTGTTTGCCGCCCTGGGCCTTCCGGCACAGGGGGCACAGTCCTGCGCCAGCGTAGATCTGCCGGCCATGCCCAGACCGGCCCTGCAGTGCGATCCCGCTACCACACGGGCAAACGGCGGGGCCTGCGCCTGCTCGGATCCGAAAAACATGGTGCGCCGGTCCGCCACCCAATGTGCCTGTCGCAGCGGATTGCCTGCAATCAACGGGATGTGCCCGTCGATCCGGATCAATCCGGTGCCGGGCAAGGACACGCCAAACGGCGACAATCCGAATGGGGAAAACTGCAGGATTTCGCTTAACGGAATCTGCCTGCAATAGGTTTTGGCGCGGAACGGACCAAACCGTTCTGTGTCCTGCCATTGGGGGAGCCGGGCCAACGGGTCCGGCTCTCGCCCAGGCCCGGCTCCTGCCGTACCGGCCAATTGCCGATGCTTCTTGCCAAGGGAAATGCGGACAGGCAAAAAATGCTTCGGGTGGTTGCCACGGATACTCTGCCTATGGCAGCGGAATTTTGCAGTCCACGGCAATGGATTTTCCCGTCACAAGACTGGCCCCCTCGGGAAACAGCCGTTATTTTCAGAAGTAATTGACTGCAGTCAGTTATTGTCCGCTGCTGTCTGATTGTTGCCTTGCGGGGGCATCAGGGGGGGCAGGGCATGCGCCATCCGCCCCAGATCCATGAAAACATAATCAATGACGGGGGGAAACGAGCGGATGCCGGACAGGGAGGCAAGGGCCTGCTCGATCCGGGAAACATCGCGTTGATAGATGGCCCTGTTGCCACTGTCTTCCCATTCTGTGAGGGCCTGTTTTTCCGTGGCACTCATGTCGCGGTTGCCGGCGGGACCGGCAATCCAGGAAGCAAGGTAGGTTTCGGGAGGCGTGTGGTCGGGTAATCCACCCCGATCACGATTGGTCAGGGCGATGCGAGCGCTGCCTCGGACCACCATCGAGCCCTGCCGCATGGTGCCGGAACGGGAAAAAATGTGGGCGTCCCCGGGAACCGGGACATCGGTTTCCAGGTTGACAGCCACAAGCTGGATTTCCCTTTCGAACAGGCCGGAGGAAAACATGCCCAGAGCAGCAGCGCCGGTCTGGCGGGTGGCAGCGCCGCCATTGCTCAGCCCCCAGAAGGTCAGGCTTTCGGTGGGCTGGCGATCCGGCATCAGGGTCAGCGACAGGCGGGCGGGCACGCTTGGTGCCTTCTGACTGGAATGGGCATCGGCGAAGGCAAGGATGGCCCGTTCAAGGGGCGTGCGGGCATCGCTGCGCGGCAAAGTTTCAAGAACGCGGCCGCTGATGGAAAAACTGCCATCGTTCACGCCATCCGCGCGGCAGTCCCGGCCCCCGCCGTCGGGATGAGGGGCTGCCCACTGGCAGGGGGACATGTAGGTATAGGACAGGGTCCCCTGCCCGGAAACTTCCCCGGAGGAATCAATGTTCACTTCCCCGGAAAGGTCAAGGATCAGAAATTTCTGGGCATTTGAAGGGGCCAGAACCGCAATGCTGCCGGTCAGCGGATAGGTGAATTGTGCCGCTCCTGCACCGCTCGCCATCAGCCACAGAAACAAAATCAGATACGGCAATCGATGCATGGGGCGGATCCTTTTTTTTCGACAGCATGGGGGTGCGCCCCGTTTCAGGAGCATTCCAGCGCCATCAATCTACAGGAATTCCGGACACAGCCAAGGCGCAAGGTGCATCACGATTCGTGACGGCCGGGAACGAGGGACGGTTCGGGGCAAATGGCACACGTGCCCGCTTCAGATCTTCAGGGCACGCCGCCGGGAATTTTCCAGATGTTCGCGCAATGCCTGTTGCGCCATGAGGGGGTCGCGACTGTTCAGGGCATGAATGATCTTCATGTGGTCCCCGATCACGGACAGGACAATGTCGGACTGAAGGGCAATCAGTTCCTGCCGGATCAGGCGGATCTTTATGGCGTTGACCCGGTAGACATCCGAAATGATCTTGTTCTGCAGGTGATCGATCAGGGTTTCGTGAAACATCCAGTCCACATTCTGTGCGCGCTCCACGAGTTCATCGGTGACGCCGTTTTCCGCCTCGTCAAGAATGACCTGATGACTGCTTTCCAGCCGTTCGCGTTCCAAGGGTGAAGCGTTCTGGGCAAATATGGCGGCGGCCTCCAGTTCAAGAACCATGCGCAGTTGGAATGCGTTCCGGATCAGTTCCATGTCGATATGGGTGATCTGCATGCCGCGCTGGGGAACCGTGGTCAGCAGACCGTCCGCCTCAAGGCGGGGAATGAGTTCCCGGATGGCGCCCAGCGGCATGCTGGTCAGGGCGCTGAGTTCCCTTTGTGTTATGAACTGGCCGGGCCGAATGCGCCGGGACAGAAGGTTGTCGGTGAAACTGTCATAAGCCCTGTCCCTGAGTTTCTTTTCGCGCAGTTTCATGGCTAGCCGGACCTTTTGCTGATCAGTCCGAATCCGGCACTTCATCGTGGGCTTCGGCCAGACGAACATATGCCTTGTCGTTCAGCGCCACAAGCGGGGGAGCGGTGCGGCGCCATTGTTGATCGGAATAATTGTGGGCAACCATGGCCTTGATCGCCGGAGTTACCGGAAACTGCAGGACCGTGTCCACGATCCGGTTGATGGCCGGGTCTTCCCTTCCCGTTTCCAGACACCGGACCAACCGTTGCGGAAACAGGTTGGCAATGCCACTGATGGACCCCGCCGCCCCCAGGTGCGCGCACCGGGCAAGCTGGCGTTCGTCGCCCACCAGAATCTGCAGATCATCAAGCGCCAGCAGTCTGGACGTATGCGCGAAATCTCCAGCCGAATCCTTGACCCCGCAGACCTGCCGGGGAAACTCGTTCTTGAGGGTCTGAACAAGGGAGACGGACACGCCCACGCCTATGACCTGGGGAATATGGTAGAGAATGAAGCGCGCATCGGTGTCGGCAAATTGCGAAAAGACCGCACGGAACCAGTTCGCCAGCCCCTCATCGGACGGCTGGCC
>JALWTJ010000286.1 GCA_027082895.1 Hyphomicrobiales bacterium
CCCGCTGGTGGCTGTGGACATTCTATCTGACCATCATCTGGGCCATCGGCTACATGATTGCCATGCCGGCAATTCCCCTGCCCTGGTCCAACACCTTCACGCCGGGTGTCCTGGGCTATTCCAGCCGCGGGGCGGTGGCCAATGACATCGCGGCGGCCAAGCAGGCCCAGGCCGGTTTCGTGGACAAGATCGCGGCAACGGATGTGGCTGATATCCTGAAGGACGAGGAATTGTCCCGGTTCGCGGTTGCGGGTGGTGCAGCGGCGTTCAAGCTGAACTGTTCCCAGTGCCATGGCTCGGGGGCACAGGGTTCCCTGGGCTTTCCCAACCTGAACGATGATGAATGGCTGTGGGGTGGCACCATCGAGGACATCTACACCACCATTTCCCATGGTATTCGCTTTGATTCGGATCCCGATACCCATCTGAGCGAGATGCCCGGCTTTGGCCGCGACGAAATCCTGACCCCGGACGAAATCGTCTCGGTGGCCAAGTACGCGGCCTTCCTGGGCGGTTTCGAAGGCGGGGAGAAAACCACCGCCGGCGAGGAACTGTTCCTGGACAATTGTGCGGCCTGCCACGGGGACAATGGCGAGGGGGGCCCCGATCTGGGAGCGCCGCCCCTGAACAATGCCATTTTCCAGTTTGCCGGCAGCTTCGATGCCATCAAGCAGCAGGTTACTTCCCCGCAGCACGGCATCATGCCCGCATGGTCGGCCAAGCTGGGGGATGCCACGGTCAAGGAACTGGCGGTGTATGTCTATTCCCTTGGGGGTGGGCAGTAGACCCGCTTTCAGCTTTCCACAACACAGGCAGAGGCCCGCGCCCCATGGTGCGGGCCTTTGTGCTTTAAGTGCCTGTTCCTTCACGGCCTAGAGCGTGTCTGTTTCTGATGGAATCAAGACCACGCTCTATCTGTTTGATATTTCCGCACTTCTTGTCCGAAAACCGCTTCACACTTTTCGGGAAGTGCTCTAGGCCCCTGTTCGGACGCACATGAATTTTTGCGGCCCGGCGCCCGATTCGTGATACCGGTATGCTTCGCCATGATGTATGTGGGAAGCAGGACAACCCATCAGTGCAGGCCATCCTCATGACATCTGTTCGCCTTTTTCGCCTTCTGCCGGTGCATGGAAAACTCCGTTTCCATGACCGGATGGAACTCCCCATGAGGGCGCCGTCTGCTTTTTTCCAGGCATGGCAATGGCTGCTTTCCCTGCGCGCTCCCGGTGTGCTGTTTTTGGCTCTCTGGGCCGGGCTGCTCCCCGGAACGCTGCCCGGATTTTCCACCCGTACCATGGCCCATCAGATCCAGCCGGCGGTGGCCGATCTGTCGTTTGATGGCACGGGTGGCTACAAAATTTCCATCGTGCTCAATCTGGAAGCAATCATGTCTGCCATCGATCCGGCGCTGGCGGATACGTCCCAGAGTGCCAATGCCGCCGAATATGATCGCTTGCGGGCACTGCCGCCCGAAGAACTGGCCCGCGCGTTCCGGAGCTTTTCAATCCGTTTTCTGGATGGCATCCATGTGCGGGTCGACGGGACGCCCGTGCGCCCCGAGATCCGCAACGTGCTGGTGCCTGAAATCGGGGATCTGGATTTCTCGCGCGAATCCGTGGTGGTGCTGGGTGGCACGCTTCCCGAAAATGCCAAAACCCTCAGCTGGGGCTGGGCATTTGATTTCGGTCCCTCCATCCTGCGGGTTTCCGCGGAAACCGATGATGACCCCTATTCGGCCTATCTGGAAGGCGGGGAGCAAAGCGAAGACATTCCCGTTTCGGGCAAACTGACCCGCAGCCTCGTGGAAACCATCGTCAACTACATGACGGTGGGATACATTCACATCGTGCCCAAGGGGCTGGATCACATCCTTTTCGTGGTGGGCCTGTTTCTCCTGTCAACCCGTCTGCATCCCCTGCTGTGGCAAATCACCGCATTTACCGTGGCCCATTCCATTTCGCTGGCGCTGGGGATAACCGGTATAGTAAGGATCAGTCCGGCTATCGTGGAGCCGCTGATTGCGCTATCCATTGTCTATGTGTGCGTTGAAAACCTGTTTACCCGCACGCTGACCCGCTGGCGACCGGTGATCGTGTTCTGTTTCGGTCTGCTGCACGGGCTGGGGTTCGCCGGAATCCTGATGGAAACCGGGCTTCCCAGGGACCAGTTTGTCACCGCGCTGATTTCCTTCAACGTGGGGGTAGAACTGGGCCAGATCAGCGTCATTGCCGTGTGTTTCCTGCTGGTGGGCATCTGGTTTTCGCGCAAGAGCTGGTATCGGCGCGCTATCGTGGTCCCCGGCTCACTGGTCATTGCCACCATTGCCACATGGTGGTTTTTCGAGCGTATCTTTTTCGTGTGATGTACCTGTTTGCGTGACCGATCGGCAAGGACAGGTTTGACATGTGTCAATGCCGGGTGCACACCGGAAATGCAAAAGGACCAATTCGGCCCTGGAAACAGACGGGAAACCCTCTTGAATGCTTGACGAAAAATCCACCCACCCCGCCCACAAGGATATCGAGGCCTTTGACGTTGAGGCGGTCAATTCCGCCAAGGTACGCGAGCCGCTGTACAAGGCACGGGTCAAGGTGTTCCCCAAGCGGGCCACGGGCAAGTTCCGCCGCCTGAAATGGATCCTCATGGTCGTGTTTCTGGGCATCTACTACATCACGCCCTGGCTGACCTGGGACCGGGGGGAATATGTCACCAACCAGGCGGTGCTGATTGATCTGGCCAACCGGCGCTTCTTCTTCTTCTTCATCGAGATCTGGCCGCAGGAATTCTACTATGTGGCCGGTCTGCTGGTCATGGCAGGGATCGGGCTGTTCCTTGTTACTTCCACCGTGGGGCGCGCCTGGTGCGGCTATGCCTGCCCGCAAACCATCTGGGTGGACCTGTTCATCGCCGTTGAACGGTTCGTGGAAGGTGACAGGAACAAGCGGATCAAGCTGGAAAAGGCCCCCTGGACCACCGAAAAAATTGTCAAGCGCGTTACCAAGCATGCCATCTGGCTGCTGATTGCAGTCAGTACCGGGGGGGCATGGATCTTCTATTTCGCCGATGCACGGACCCTGCTTTACGATCTCGTTCATTTCCAGGCGGCCCCGATCGCCTATATCACCATTGCCGTGCTGACTGCGACCACCTACACGTTCGGGGGCATGATGCGGGAGCAGGTGTGCACCTACATGTGCCCCTGGCCACGGATTCAGGCCTCGATGCTGGACGAATATTCGGCAACGGTCACCTATAATGACTGGCGGGGAGAGCCGCGAAGCAAGCACGCCAAGAAGGCGGCGGCCGAAGGAAAGATCGTGGGCGATTGCATCGACTGCAACGCATGCGTTGCGGTCTGTCCCATGGGGATCGACATACGGGACGGGCAACAGCTGGAATGCATTACCTGTGCCCTGTGCATTGATGCCTGTGACCAGGTCATGACGAAACTGGGACGTGAACCGGGTCTGATTTCCTACACCACCCTGAACGATTACAATCACAATGTGAAAATCGCCATGGGGGACGGGGACCATTACAACCCCAAGAACCTGCACAAGCCGGACGGAAGCTGGGTCGACGGGCTCCGACATGCCAACTGGCGCGGCCTGATCCGGCCCCGCACCATGCTGTACACGGCCCTTCTTGCCGCCATCGGCTTTGGCATGCTGTTCGTGCTGGTAACGCGGGACCGGCTGGGCATTTCCCTGGTCCATGACCGCAACCCGCTTTATGTACTGCTTTCGGACGGTTCGATCCGCAACGGGTTCGACGCAAAGATTCTCAACATGCTGCCCCACCCGCGTCAGGTGGAAATCTCCCTGAGCGATCTGGAAGGGGGCACCCTGCAACTGGCGGGGCAGAACAGCGAACCCACACCCACGATCAAAATGGAAATCAGCCCGGACCAGGTGCAGCCGATGCGCATCTATGTCCATGCGCCAAAGGAAAACCTTGTCAGTGCGCCCCAGAACTTCCAATTCCATGTAACCGATCTTGACAGTGGCGAGACCGCTGCGGCACCCGCCAAGTTCGAGTCCCAGTAATGGCCAGAAACGGACCTGATGACATGAACAGTGAACAGACCGCTCCCCGGCGGAAAACGGGGGAATTCACCGGATGGCACATGCTGGCCATCGTTTTCCTGTTTTTTGGCACTATCATCACGGTCAACGGATTTCTGGCCTTTTCCGCCTTTACCTCCTGGACCGGACTGGTGGTGCAGAACTCCTATGTTGCCAGCCAGGAATTCAACGACAAGCTGGCCGCCTCGCGCGCCCAGGCCGCCCTCAATCTGGATGTGCAGCTGACCTACAGGGACGGTAAACTGGTGTTCACGCTGCGCGATGCGCAGGGAGACCCGGTGACGCTGGAAGATGTCAGCATTGCCCTGACCCGCCCGATCGGCATCACCCAGGACCGCACGCTGAACCTTGATCCCCAGGGGGACAGCTATGCGGTTGCCGAAGACCTGCCGGCGGGGGTCTGGAACGTGGTCATTCACGCAGGAATGCCCGGCCATCCGGATTTCAATTACCGGGCGCGGCTGATCGTGGATGTGAAACCCTTGCCGGGCAGTTGAGGAAAAACCGACAGGATTCTGCAAAACTGAAAGACAGACCCCATGAGTTGTTGTGCACCGGGAGCAGAGGCCGCCATGGACCTGTCCGGTCCGGCCAAGGTGGAAGATGATCTGCTGGAGCAGGCCATCCGGCCGCTGGACAGCGGGCGTTGTCAACTGGATCTGGCGGTGCCGGACGTGCATTGCGCAACCTGCATTTCCTCCATCGAAGGGAATCTGAAAAAGCTGGACATGGTGGAGGGTGCCCGGGTCAACCTTTCGACAAAACGGGTCCGGATAACCTTTGATCCGAAGAAGGGGCGCCCCTCCCGGATGCTGGAGGCCATTGCCCGGTCCGGCCACAAGGCCCTGCTGCTGGAAAATGTGGATGCGGACAAGGATGACCAGTTGGCCGAACTGCTGCGGTCGCTGGCGGTAGCCGGTTTTGCTGCCGGCAACATCATGCTGTTTTCCATTTCCATCTGGTCGGGGGCCGATGCCGTCACACGGGAAATGTTTCACTGGATTTCCG
>JALWTJ010000287.1 GCA_027082895.1 Hyphomicrobiales bacterium
CGCTCGAAATGGGCCTGGGCAATTCCCACCGCCAGCCGGGCCTCGGCCACCGTATGCTTGCGCCCCAGCCGGGCCAGAGGTTCCTCGCGCAGGGACTGCACACCAAGGGAAACCCGGTTTATCCCGGCTTGGCGAAATTCCTTGAAGCGGGAGGCCTCCACACTGGTGGGGTTGGCCTCAAGGGTTACTTCTACCCCCGGATCAATGGTCCACAGGCGGGCAATGGCATCCAGAATTCCGGCCACGGTTTCCGGCGCCATCAGGGAGGGGGTGCCACCGCCGAAAAAGATCGATTGCACGTGCCTGTCAGAGGTGTGCCGGGCAAACCATTCCAGTTCACGCACATAGGCTGCCAGAAAATGTTTCTGGTCGACCGGGTCATGGCGCACGTGGGAATTGAAATCGCAATAGGGGCACTTGGCCAGACAGAAGGGCCAGTGAACATAAATGCCGAACAGGCCGTTGGAGCGCTCAGAGTTCACAGGCTGCCTCGACCAGTCTGGCAAAAGCGCGGGCCCGATGGGACAAGCCGGTCTTTTGAGGCGTCCAGGAATGCTTGAGCGCCGAATCCATCTCGCCAAATGTGCGCGCATGACCATCCGGCTGGAACATGGGATCGAACCCGAACCCCCGTTCCCCGCGCGGCGGCCAGACCAGGGTACCCTGCGCCCTGCCCTCGAATAGGGCATGGATGCCATCGGGCGCCGCCAGGCACAGGGTGGCAACGAAGGCGGCACGGCGCTGGTCCGGCATGCGGGCACCCACCTTTTGCAAAGCGTCCTCGACCCGCTGCATGCCAAAGGAAAAATCCCGGTCCGGGCCGGTCCAGCGGGCGGTGTGAATGCCGGGGCGTCCGTCAAGGGCATCGACACACAGTCCGCTGTCATCGGCAAGGGACAGCAAATCGGCTCCTTGCGCGGCGGCGTGTGCCTTGAGAAAGGCATTTTCGGCAAAGCTGGTGCCGTTTTCTTCCGGTTCGGGCAGGCCCAGCTCGGCGGCGGACACCAGATCCAGGCCGAAGGGGGCAAACAATTGCCGGAACTCGGCCAGCTTGCCGGCATTGTGGGTCGCTACAAGAAGCCGGTCCCCCTTTTTCAGACGCAGGACTTTCGGCAGGTCCGGCAATGGATGAGAACGCTCAGTCATTTTCTTCCAGCGCTGCCTTTTGCAGGGCGGTCAGTTCACCAATGCCCTTTTCTGCCAGCCCCATCAGGGCAACCAGTTCATCGCGCGAAAAGGGATCCTGTTCGGCGGTGCCCTGTATTTCCACGAAACGGGCATCCCCGGTCATGACGAAATTGGCATCGGTTTCCGCTTCGCTGTCCTCGGGATAATCCAGATCCAGCACCGGCTGGCCCCGGTAGATCCCGCAGGAAATGGCGGCCACGGTTCCCTTGAGCGGGTCGCTGGCAAGCAGGTCGCGCGCACGCATCCAGTTCAGGGCGTCGGACAGGGCCACGAACGCACCGGTAATGGCGGCGGTACGGGTTCCCCCGTCTGCCTGCAGCACGTCACAATCAAGGGTGACCTGGTTTTCCCCCAATGCTGCCATGTCCACCACCGATCGCAGGGAGCGGCCGATCAGGCGCTGGATTTCCTGGGTCCGGCCCGTTTGCTTGCCCGTGGCAGCCTCGCGGCGGGTCCGCTGGCCGGTGGCCCGGGGAAGCATGCCGTATTCGGCCGTGATCCAGCCCAGCCCCTGGCCGCGGCGCCAACGGGGAAGGGAGGTTTCCACCGATGCCGTGCACAGGACACGGGTATCGCCAAAGGAAATCAGGCAGGATCCTTCCGCCTGGGGTGAAAAATGACGCTGAAGGGAGACCGGACGCATTTCGTCGGGTGCCCGCCCTGATGGACGCATGATGAGATCCTGTTGTTGAAGCCGGTGCACGGCACATGGTAAATTCGTTGCCTGCTTGTATCGGGTGCCCGTACCGGGAACAAGGGCATGTGGAACCGAAAATGCTGAACTGGTGCACACCGTCGGCCGAAGGGGATGTCCGGGCCATGGCTGCCTCATTGACGGCTCCAATTTCGATTTGTCCTTTGAATTGCCCGCTTTAGTTCCTATCATTGGGGGCAGGCACTTCGGACTTGACATTTGCAGACGAAAAACCATCCCCTCACTCAACCCGACCGATGTGCCCGGACATGCCCATGCAGACATTTCGCACACCTACCGATCGCCACCACACCGAGTTCCTGTCCGCACTGAACACGCGTTCCCAGGAAATTTTCGGCAAGATCGTGGAACAGTATCTGGATACGGGAAGCCCGGTGGGCTCCCGCCAGCTGTCCCGCATGCTCGACATTTCCCTGTCCCCCGCCTCGGTGCGCAACGTAATGGCGGACCTGGAAGAACTGGGCCTGATCCAGGCGCCCCACGTTTCGGCGGGGCGGGTTCCTACCCATCAGGGCCTGCGCTTCTTCGTGGATGCCATGCTGGAAGTGGGCGCGGTGGAGGGGCGCGAAAAACGCAAGATTTCCGAACAGATAAGCCGCACCGCCCAGGATGGTTCCGTCGAGGACTTCCTGACCGAAGCCAGCCAGCTGCTATCCGGACTCAGCCACGGGGCCGGGGTGGTCATTGCCTCCAAGTCGGACATGGTTCTCAAGCATCTGGAATTCGTACGGCTGGACCAGAGCCGGGCCATGGCCATTCTGGTCAGCGAAGAAGGACAGGTGGAGAACCGGATCGTGCCGCTTCCGGCGGGGCTGGACAATGGCGCCCTGCAGCGGGCGTCCAACTATCTGGCCAGCTATATCGTGGGACGCACCATTGCCCAGGCCCGCGAACTGCTTCTGACCCGCTCGCAGCAGCAACGGGCGGAACTAGACCGGCTGGCCCTCAAGCTGGTGGAGACGGGCATTGCCACCCTGTCCGGGGATTCGGGAAATTCCATTCCCACGGTCATCGTGCGAGGGCGGGCCAACCTGCTGGACGACACCATGGCGTCGGACGATCTGGCACGGGTACGCGAATTGCTGGACGAACTGGAAAACAAGCGGGGTCTGCTCGACCTGCTGGACGACGCGGAGAACGCGGAAGGGGTGCGCATCTTCATCGGCGCGGAAAACAAGCTGTTTTCCCTGTCCGGTTCCTCGGTCATCCTGTCACCATACAAGGACGCCAATGACAAGGTGGTCGGGGTGCTTGGCATCATCGGGCCAACCCGGCTCAACTATGCCCGCATCGTGCCGGTGGTCGATTACACGGCCCAGGTAATCGGTGAAATGCTGCGCAAGAAGGCGGACTGATCGGTTTTCCTGTTGTCTGCCGACATATCGGGCCTGCCGTTTTTTCGTTCATGGACTTGAACTGTTTCCGTTTGTGTCCGATATGCGGGGACGAAATGCATACCGGGAAATTCCCGGCTCAAATCAACGTCATTCGAGGACATCATGAACCAGGAATATAGTGAACCGGAAGTGACAGACATCAAGGACGCGGTCGAAGGATCGGTGTCGGAACAGGAGGGTGATGTGCCCGAATCTGATGAAACACGACTTTCGGAACAGCTGGAAAACATGCAGGCGGAAAATGCCAGCCTGAAAGAACGCCTGTTGCGGGCGACAGCGGACATGGAAAATCTTCGCAAGCGCACGCGCCGGGAAGTGAACGATGCGCGTTCCTACGCCATTGCCGATTTCGCGCGGGACATGCTGAATGCAGCGGACAATCTGTCACGCGCCCTGTCGTCCATTCCCGAAGAACTGCGCTTAGAAGGCACCCCGGCCGTTGCCACGCTGATCGAGGGCATCGAGATGACCGAAAGGGAAATGCAGCGCCTGATGCAGAAGAACGGGGTCAGGCCCATTTCGGCGGAAGGGGAAAAGTTCAACCCGCACAAGCACCAGGCCATGTTCGAAATTCCGGACTCTTCGGTTCCCACGGGTACCGTCCTGCAGGTGGTGCAAACCGGATATGAAATCGGGGACCGGGTCCTGCGTCCGGCCATGGTCGGTGTTTCCAAGGGGGGCCCCAAGGCCAATGCCGAAACAGACAAAACCGGGACGTCAGCAGGTACCGAACAAACGGAAGAAGCAGGAGCCACGGCAGCCGGCGCGGACGAAGCGGGCGTCCGCATCGACCGCGAAGTCTAGCTTGTCCGGGTATTTTCGTTTCGGAAAAGTTCCGTTCGGGGTCCGCTCCGGGGCGGCCTATTTCAGCGAACGCACCGGCCTGGCGGGCTTTGCCACCTTTCCGCCGGGCTTTTCACAACCCGGTGCAGGCACGTTTTCCGGCGGGAAGGGGCGGGTCAGGATAAAGGTTGCCGCCCCCAGCATCACCGCGGCCTGAATGCCCAGCAACATGGGCTTGAGCCCAAGGATCACGCCGAGAATCAGTACCCCGGCCATGGTCAGTACGGCACCGATGCGGGCGGTGCGGGATATGGCCCCGTATTTCTGCCAATTGGCAATGGGGGGGCCAAAGCGGGGATGGGTAATCAACCAGTCATGCAGACGGGCCGAACTGCGGGCAAAGCAGAAGGTGGCCAGCAGAATGAAGGGGGTGGTGGGCAAAATGGGCAGCACGATGCCGATGATGCCCAGAACCAGTGATACCAGCCCTGCCACCAGCCAGATAATTCTCTTGAAACGTGCCATTTCCTGCCCTTTGACCCTATTCTGCTCCTTGACCGGCACCCATTTGACCCGGTTCTGGCGGCCATGGCAACCCAAACATGCCATTTGCGGCACGAAATGCACGTGTACCTTCCCCTCCCGAAAGATATGACGAACCCGGTCCGGGGTTGCTTAGGGAAGCGGGTGGAAGCCGAAAGGCAACGGGGAACAACAAAAAGCAGGTTTTGTCCCCGATGGCGCTTGAAGGACAGGCGCTGCGAACTTATATACGCCGCGATGCCCGAACAGGGCACAATTCAATCCCAACAGGGGCTTTCATGTGGAGAAATCTCCACAGACGCGGGACTGCTGTCAAAGGGTTCCGCTTCAAGCCTGCTAAAGAGAGGTATTACATTATGGGAAAAGTTATCGGTATTGACCTGGGAACGACCAATTCCTGCGTTGCCGTCATGGACGGCAAGACACCAAAAGTTATCGAGAATGCGGAAGGGGCGCGCACCACGCCCTCCATGGTCGCATTCTCCTCCGATGGCGAGCGGCTGGTGGGCCAGCCTGCCAAGCGCCAGGCCGTCACCAATCCGGAAGGCACGCTGTTTGCCGTCAAGCGGCTGATCGGACGTCGCTACAATGATCCCACCGTTACCAAGGACAAGAAGCTCGTCCCCTTCAAGATCGTCAAGGGCGACAATGGCGATGCCTATGTGGAAGTGGATGGCAAGACCATGTCACCTTCCGAGGTTTCCGCCATGATCCTTGGCAAGATGAAGGAAACCGCCGAATCCTTCCTGGGCGAAGATGTCACCCAGGCCGTGATCACGGTTCCGGCCTACTTCAACGATTCCCAGCGCCAGGCCACCAAGGACGCGGGCAAGATTGCCGGCCTTGAGGTGTTGCGCATCATCAACGAGCCGACTGCCGCAGCTCTGGCCTATGGTCTGGACAAGTCCAATTCGGGCACCATTGCCGTTTATGACCTTGGCGGGGGAACGTTCGACATTTCCATTCTGGAAATCGGCGATGGCGTGTTCGAGGTGAAATCGACCAACGGCGACACCTTCCTTGGCGGTGAGGATTTCGACATGCGGCTGGTGGATTACCTAGCCGAGGAATTCAAGAAGGAACAGGGGATCGACCTGCGCACGGACAAGATGGCGTTGCAGCGGCTGAAGGAAGCCGCCGAAAAGGCCAAGATCGAATTGTCCTCCTCCTCGCAGACCGAGATCAACCTGCCCTTCATTACCGCCGATGCGTCCGGGCCCAAGCACCTGCAGCTCAAGCTGACGCGGGCCAAGTTCGAACAGCTGGTGGATGATCTGGTCAAGCGGACCATCAAGCCGCTGAAGGCTGCCATCAAGGATGCGGGCATCAGTGCGGGCGAAGTGGACGAGGTGATCCTGGTGGGTGGCATGACGCGCATGCCCAAGATCCAGGAAACCGTTCAGGAATTCTTCGGCAAGGAACCCCACAAGGGCGTCAACCCGGACGAAGTGGTTGCCATGGGTGCTGCCATTCAGGCGGGCGTGCTGCAGGGGGACGTCAAGGACGTTCTGCTGCTGGACGTTACACCCCTGTCCCTGGGGATCGAAACCCTGGGCGGCGTGTTCACCCGGCTGATCGACCGCAACACGACGATCCCGACCAAGAAGTCCCAGACCTTCTCCACCGCCGAGGACAACCAGTCCGCCGTGACCATCAACGTGGCCCAGGGCGAGCGGGAAATGTTCGCGGACAACAAGAGCCTTGGACGTTTCGACCTGACGGGCATTCCGCCCGCACCGCGCGGTGTTCCCCAGATCGAGGTGACATTCGACATTGATGCCAACGGTATCGTGAACGTGTCGGCCAAGGATCTGGGAACCGGCAAGGAACAGCAGATCCGCATCCAGGCATCGGGTGGCCTGTCGGAGGAAGACATCGAAAAGATGGTGGCCGAAGCAGAAGCCAATGCCGAAGCGGACAAGAAACGCCGCGAGGAAGTGGAAGCACGCAATTCCGCCGAATCCCTGGTCCATTCGACCGAAAAATCCATGAAGGATTACGGGGACAAGCTGGCCGATGAAGATGGTGCTGCCATCGAAAGCGCTCTGGAAGACCTCAAGTCCGCCCTGGAAGGGGATGATGTGGAGGCCATTGTCGAAAAGACAAATGCCCTGTCCCAGGCATCCCTGAAACTGGGCGAGGCCATGTACAAGGCCTCCCAGGAAGAGGCGGAAGCCGCCGCTGAAGCTTCCGACGATTCGGAAGAAGACGACGATGTGGTGGATGTCGATTTCGAAGAAGTCGGCGACGACGACGACAAGAAATCTGCCTGAACCCTTCATGAGCGGGGGCCTTTTTAAAGGCCCCCGTTTGTCTTTTTTGCCTGCTTCGACTATCTGAAGACAAAAGACAATGAGTATTCCGTTCCATGGCTACACTTGACTATTACGAAATTCTGCAGGTTTCCCGAAACGCCGATGATGCGACCCTGAAGTCCGCCTACCGCAAGCTGGCCATGCAATATCACCCGGATCGCAACCAGGATGACCCGGAGGCCGAGCGCAAGTTCAAGGAAATCAATGCGGCCTATGATGCGCTGAAAGACCCCCAGAAAAGAGCGGCCTATGACCGGTTTGGCCATGCCGCGTTCCAGCAGAATGGCGGACGCGGACCCGGCGGGTTCGGTCCGGACTTTTCCTCCTCCATGTCCGACATGTTCGAAGATCTGTTCGGGGACTTCATGGGGGGCAGTGGCCGGCGCGGCAAGTCCGCCCAGTTCCGGGGAGCCGATCTGCGCTACAATCTGGAAATCACGCTTGAAGATGCCTATCAGGGCCGGACGGTGGAAATCGACGTGCCCAGCATGGTGCCATGCGATACCTGCGAGGGAAGCGGCGCCAAACCGGGCACCGGCATGTCGCGCTGTGAAACCTGCAACGGGCACGGCAAGGTGCGAACCGCCCAGGGATTCTTTTCCATCGAACGTACCTGCCCGTCCTGTCATGGACGCGGGGAAACCATGGACCAGCCGTGCACCGACTGTTCGGGGCAGGGCCGGCGCCAGGAAAGCCGAAATCTTTCAGTGGATATTCCCAAGGGCATCGAGGATGGCACGCGCATCCGCCTGTCCAACGAGGGCGAAGCGGGGCTGCGTGGCGGCCCGGCAGGCGATCTGTATATCTTTGTTTCGGTGGCCCCCCACGATCTTTTCCAGCGGGATGGAGCGGATCTTTATGCCCGCGTTCCCATCGCCATGACCACGGCGGCCCTTGGCGGGGAATTCGAAGTGCCCACCCTTGATGGCGCGCGGGCCCGGGTCAAGGTTCCCTCGGGAACCCAGCCGGGGCAACGGGTGCGCCTGAAGGGAAAGGGCATGCCGGTTCTGCGCTCCAGTCAGATCGGCGATCTTTACGTGCAAATGGACGTGGAAACCCCGCGCAATCTGACGCGGCAGCAACGGGAACTGCTTGAACAGCTGGCGCAAATCTCCACCAATGACAATTCGCCCAGCTCCTCGGGATTCTTTGCCAAGATCAAGGGCCTGTTCGAAAGCATGAGTCACTAGAACCTATCCGGTTTTTGCCGGAATCACAGATGCGTTCCGTCTGTTTGAAAATGCGGCGCTTCCTGCTACGACAACCGCTTCATGTCTTGTTGGAAGTGCGCAAGGGCGTCTTGTCGTGCTGCCGGAAGCGGCCCACCCTGAACGGGCCAGAAAGAAGATATTCATGCGCAATGCCCTGACCCTTTCCGGATCGATCCGGTCCGATTCCCTGAATGCCCGTCTGGCCCGTGCCTTTGGCGAAAAGCTCGCGCAGGCCGGGGCAAACCTGACCCATGTGGATCTGGCGGACTATCCGCTGGAACTGTTCAATGCCGATCTTGAAGCGCAAAATGGTGAACCCGACAACGCGGTTGCACTGGCACGCCTGTTCGGCAATGCGGACATCATCTTCATTGCCTCGCCCGAATATAACGGATCGGTTTCCCCCCTGTTGAAAAACACGCTGGACTGGATTTCCCGTCAAAGGACGCACAAGCCGTTTGCCCGGGCCACATTCGGCATCGGCGCAGCATCTCCGGGAAGCATGGGCGGTATCAGCGGCCTGCGTCACCTGCGCGAAATACTGGGAAGCGTGGGCGCTCTGGTTATCCCCAAAACCCTTGGAGTCGGCAATGCGGGCAAGGTGCTCACTGAAAGCGGCCGATTTTGTGATCCGGCGCTGGAGGAAAGGGCCGACGAAATTGCCGAAATGATGCACAGCATCCAGCGCAGAATGTAAGCAGAATATTGCTGTTCAAGCCGGTTGAAGGAACGATCCGCAGATGCGGATAGAATCCGGGCAACGCAAAAAATAGTTTCCCGTTTGATATTGAATGCCGCCGCCGGATAAGCGAAGAAAAACCGATTGGGAAATGGAACCGGAAGGCACTGGCATGAGCAGGTCACACCCGCACAGGAGCGATGACCGATTGATCGTCGCGCTGGATTTTTCCAACCGCGCAGAGGCGGAAAAACTGGTCGGGCAGCTGGGAGAACGGGTCCGTTTCTACAAGATCGGCTATGAACTCTTTTACGGGGGGGACGGTCTTGCCCTGGGCAAGGAACTGATAAAGGCCGGCAAAAAGGTCTTTTTCGATCTCAAGCTGCTCGATATTGAAAACACCGTGGCCAAAGGTGTGGCTGCCATTGCTGCAACCGGGGCATCCATGCTGACAATTCACGGCTATCCGGGGGCCATGCGCGCCGCCGCCGAAGCAGCAAAGGGAAGCGATCTGGACGTGCTGGCCGTCAGCGTGCTGACCTCGATGGATGACAATGACCTGATGGAAGCGGGTTATGACCGGGACGTGGAAAGCCTTGTCGGTCTGCGGGCCTATCAGGCCAAGGAAGCAGGCATGGACGGGGTTGTGTGCTCGGCCTTCGAAGCGGCGCTGGTGCGGCGCATGACGGAAGGCAAGCTCAAGATCGTGACACCGGGCATCCGGCCCGAGGGTGAGGATTTTGGCGACCAGAAACGGGCCGTGACACCGGGAGATGCCCTGAGCTGGGGAGCAACGCACCTTGTCGTGGGCCGCCCGATTACCCGGGCCGTGGATCCTGTTGCGGCACTGTTCAAGATTGAAGAAGAAATGATTGCAGCGGATGCGCTAAACGAAGATAAGGAAAAGAACGAGCGCGAAAAATGACGTTTTCAACCTGCTCCGGGCACCCGTGACAGGAATGGGGGGCCATGAGGTGGGCCGTGGCAGGCGGATCATGAATGGATCCGGAAAAGAGGAATGGGGAAACACTGAACCATGCCGGACATGAAAATCTGCGTCACCGGGGCTGCCGGGCGCATGGGCGGCGCCCTGATCCGGGCCCTTGCCGAGACGGAAGGGCTGGTACTGTGCGGGGCGCTGGAGCGGCCGCAATCCGACAGGCTGGGGGAAGATGCCGGAACCGTTGCCGGTCTGCCGGCCACTGGAATTCGCATATCCGATGATGTTGCAAACGCCCTTGAGGGCGCCGATGGCATTGTCGACTTTTCCCGACCGGAAGCCAGCCGCATGCTGGCCGAAGAAGCCGCAAGGCGATCCCTGGTGCACGTTATCGGCACCACGGGTTGCACGGGTGAAGATGAGGCCGCCTTTCACGAAGCGGCCCGGAATGGCGCCACCATCATCAAGTCGGGCAACATGTCCCTGGGCGTCAACCTTCTGGCGGCACTGGTCCGGCAGGCGGCAACGCTGCTGGGGGACGATTTCGATATCGAAGTTCTTGAAATGCACCATAATCAGAAGGTGGATGCCCCCTCGGGCACGGCCCTGCTGCTGGGGGAGGCGGCAGCCGCCGGGCGCGGGATTGATCTGGCGGACAAGGCGGTGATGGCACGAGAGGGCATTACCGGAGCGCGGGAGAAAGGCAGCATCGGATTTGCTACCCTGAGGGGGGGAAGTGTCGTTGGGGAACACAGTGTCATACTGGCCGGTCCCGGCGAGCGGATCGAATTGACCCACAGGGCGCAGGACCGTTCCCTGTTCGCCAACGGTGCCATGCGGGCATTATTGTGGGGACGGGATCGCGCACCGGGTTATTATTCCATGGCCGATGTGCTTGACTTGAACAGATAGGGGGCAATCATGGCACGAACACTGATCCTTGTCCGGCACGGACAAAGCGAATGGAACCTGAAAAACCTGTTTACCGGCTGGCGTGATCCGGACCTGACGGCCAAGGGGCGCGAAGAGGCCAAGGCCGCCGGGCTGGCCCTGAAAAACCACAATTTCGATATCGACATCTGCTTTACCTCGGCGCTGGTGCGCGCGCAGCACACGCTGGACATCATCCTGCGGGAAATGGGCATCGTCAATATGACCATCGTGCGCAACCAGGCCCTGAACGAAAGGGATTACGGGGACCTTTCGGGCCTGAACAAGGATGATGCGCGATTGAAATGGGGCGAGGAACAGGTCCATATCTGGCGGCGCTCATATGATGTGCCACCACCGGGGGGCGAAAGCCTGAAGGATACGGCGGAGCGGGTGTTGCCCTATTACCAGTCCATGATCGCGCCCCTCGTATTCAAGGGAAAAACAGTGCTGGTGGCTGCCCATGGCAATTCCCTGCGGGCGCTGGTGATGCACCTGGAAAAACTGTCCCCCGAAGATATCGTCAAGCGGGAAATCGGGACCGGCGTGCCGATCATCTATCATTTCGACGAAAATAACGAGGTCAGTTCCGTTACCGGAGTCTGATTGTTCTCCCCGGAACGCGTTTTCAAGAGCGGGAAATTCCCGCTTCCCACCCCAGAATGGCCCGTTTGCGGGCCATGCCCCAATGGTAGCCGGTCAGTTTTCCGCTGGCACCGACCACCCGATGGCAGGGAACCACGAAGGAAATCGGATTTCTTCCCACGGCAGCCCCCACCGCCCGGGCGGCGCGGGGCCGGTTCACTGTCTCCGCCAGTTTTCCATAGGTGGCAGCGGTCCCGAAAGGAATTTTCAACAGGGTTTCCCATACCCGCACTTCAAAATCCGTTCCGATCAAAACCACCCGTACCGGCTGGTCGGCCTGCCACTTTTCCGGTTCGAAGATGCGCGCGGCAAGGGGAAGAATGGCCCCCTGATCCTGCCGGAAACGCGCTGCGGGCCAGCGGCCGGTCAGATCGTCATAGGCCGCCCTGATGTCACCATTTTCCACGAACCCGAGGCCAGCCACACCATAGGGGGTGGCAAAAATGATGGCCTGTCCGAAGGGGCTGGGCACCACGCCCCACGTCATTTGCAGCCCCTCCCCCCGCCGGGCCCAGATACCGGGCGGCATGGCTTCATGCGTTACAAAAAGGTCATGCAGGCGGGACGTGGAGGAAAGGCCCACTTCAAGGGTGGTGTCCAGCACGCTGGCCTTCTGGGAAAGCAGGCGGCGTGCATGGTCCAGGGCAACGGCCCGGGCAAAACTGGTCGGGGTCAGACCGCACCAGC
The DNA here is from genome assembly GCA_027082895.1 of Hyphomicrobiales bacterium. GTDB lineage: Bacteria > Pseudomonadota > Alphaproteobacteria > Rhizobiales > Devosiaceae > DROE01. The sequence goes on from JALWTJ010000287.1 coordinate 12,034, forward strand.
GCCGGAACAGGGCAGTCAGCTGGCGCGGGGTCATATCAAGCGCTGAGGCAAAGGCGGCAAGATCGGCTACGTCGGGTCCGTGATTGCTCAGATAGGCTATGGCCTGGCGCACCTTTTCATAATCCGCGCCTGCGCGGACCAGACGGGGAAAAGCCGTTTCTTCATTTTGGGTCATACCGTTCATGACATGGCATTAGCGCGAATGGCGAGGTGCCGCGACCCGGTTTTTACGCGCACGAACACGCACAGCGCAAAAAAACAGAAACGGAACAGCCGCCTTACGGCTTAACGCTGTTCAGGGCGCGGGAAAACATTTCGGCAAAACTTGTCTTGTCATCCGGGTTCAGGAAGGCCCCGACTTCCACCGTTTCCGCGGGCCGTTTCTGGCGGTTGTTCAGCAATATCCGGGTAATCTGGTCGTCATAATCCCGATCCAGATGCAGGCGCACCCAGAACGGATTGAGGGTGCGCGTGGTCACCCGGCCGGCGGGAGAGCAGGAACTGATGTTCAGGGCGTGGGAAAACAGGGTCACTTCCTCATAGGCCTGGCCGGAACGCCGGGAAAGCTTCAGAGCCAGCCACAGGGCGGCAATGTCCAGCCCCATGAAACCGATGATCGGCCAGGCGCCAATGTGAAAGAAGAACAGGGCGGGAATGGTGGTCAGAACACCATAAAGAACCACAACCCATCTGTTTGCGTCCGCTCCCATGGACCGGTACGGAGTCAGGGTGGCTGAAAATACCGGTTTGTCGTGCATAAACGCGTTTTCCCCATGGTTGAATGATGAAACCGTGATCCAATTTTTCTAGTCTGTCTGGACAGGACCGGTCAACCGCCTGTTGCCCGCCCAGGTTTGCAAAATGAAAGATCTCTTCTTCCCATGGCCAGAAGACTTGCGCGTTCAAAACTGAAAAAGGAAGAAATTGCCGCGCTTTTTGCCGCCTTTGAAAAGGCCGACCCCGAGCCGAAGGGCGAATTGAACTATGTCAATACCTATACGCTTCTGGTCGCGGTCGTGCTGAGTGCCCAGGCAACGGATGCCGGAGTCAACAGGGCCACCGGCCCCCTGTTCGCCATTGCCGATACGCCGGAAAAGATGGTGGCGCTGGGGCTGGACAGGCTCATCGAACATATCCGCACCATCGGCCTGTTCCGCACCAAGGCCAAAAACATCATGGCATTGTCGCAGATCCTGATCGACAAATATCACAGCACGGTTCCCGATGACCGGGAGGCGCTGCAATCCCTGCCCGGCGTGGGGCGCAAGACGGCCAACGTGGTACTCAACATCGCCTTTGGCCATCCCACCATCGCGGTGGATACCCACCTTTTCCGGCTGGCCAACCGGACCGGGCTGGCGCCGGGAAAGACCCCGGAAGAAGTGGAGCGCGGACTGGAAAAACGCATTCCCAAGCGGTTCCTGCTTCATGCCCATCACTGGCTGATCCTGCATGGACGCTACATCTGCAAGGCCCGGAAGCCGGAATGCTATCATTGCATCATTCGCCAATGGTGTGCGTTTGAGCCCAAGACCCCTTCGCCGGAGGCAGCAAAGACAGGCAAAAAATCTTAATCAAAGATTTGCCCGCCCCGTGTAAGGCACAACCAGTGCATAATTCCGATCAGCAAGGAGCCCCTCGCCCCATGTCTCCCAATGCCCAGTCTCGCAATGCTCTGGACCTTCTTACCATTGGCAATGCCATCACCGACATCCTGACCCAGGTGGATGAGGATTTTCTTCAACGGGAAGGCATGACCAAGTCCATCATGCATCTTGTGGATGGCGACCGGGCAAAATACCTGCTGGAAGTGGTTCCCGCCGAGCGCCAGCAGATTTCGGGAGGAAGCTCGGCCAATACGGCGGCCGGGGTTGCGGCCCTTGGTGGAAAAGCCGCATTTGTCGGCAAGGTAGCGGATGATGACATTGGACGATTTTTTGCGCAGGACCTGCGCGAAACGGGTGTGGAATATGAAACCAGCATGCTGGAGCACGGGGCCGGTTCGGGAAATTCAATGATCCTGATCACGCCGGATGGTGAAAGAACCATGAACACCTATCTGGGGGCCTGCCATGACCTGACCGTGGCCGATATTCACGAAGAACAGATTTCACGGGCCGCCATCACCTTCATGGAAGGCTATCTGTGGGATCCACCCGAAGCCAAGCGGGCCTTCGTCAAGGCGGCGCATTTTGCCCACAAGCACGAGCGCGCCGCCGCCATCACCCTGTCCGACCCGTTCTGTGTCGACCGGTTCCGGGACGAATTTCTGGATCTGATCCGCTCACGCACCTGCGATTATGTGTGTGCCAATGTGGAAGAACTGAAATCTCTCTACCAGACCGATGATCTGGGCGAGGCGGCCAAGGCCATTGCCCGCGATGCGGAAATTGCCGCCATCACCATGGGCGCGGACGGTGCCATGGCCATCAAGGATGGGGAAATCGTTTCCGTGCCCGTCTATCCGGTGGAACGGGTGGTGGATGCCACGGGGGCCGGCGACCTGTTCGCCTCCGGATTTCTGCTCGGCGTTGCCCGGGGGCAGGACATGGAAAATGCGCTGAAACTGGGCTGCCTGTGCGCCTCGGAAGTCATTTCCCATGTCGGTGCCCGCCCGGTGGCGGATCTGCAAAAGCTGGCCCGGGACCATGATCTGACAATCTGACGGTCCAAGCCTTTTTACAATCGGCGCAGGGCCACATCCGAAATCCGGTGATCGCGCTGCTTGGTCAGGATGAGATCGGCGCGGCCGCGGGTGGGCAGAATGTTCTGCTCCAGATTGGGCAGGTTGATGGTTTCCCAGACGTGAATGGCCATCGCAATCGCTTCCTTTTCCGGCATCTGCGCAAAGCGGTGAAAAAAGGACTGGGGGTCAACAAAGGCGGTCTGACGCAGTTTCAGGAACCGTTGCAGGAACCAGTGGCGCAGGTCCGGTTCTGCCGCATCCAGATAGATGGCAAAATCCAGATAATCGGAGACAAAGGAAACCGGGGCACCATCTTCGGGCACGGGACCGGGCTGCAGGATGTTCAACCCCTCCACGATCACGATATCGGGCTGGTTCACCGTGATGAACCGGCCGGGCACGATATCATAGATCAGATGGGAATAGACCGGGACCCGGAGATTTTTCAGGCCGGACTTGAGACCAGACAGAAACCGGATGAAGGCGTCCCGGTCGTAGGAACCGGGAAATCCCTTCCTTTCCATCAGGCCGCGCTCCTCCAGCACCCGATTGGGAAACAGGAAGCCGTCGGTGGTGACCAGATCCACACGGGGAGAATGGGGCCAGCGCTGCATCAAGGCATGAAGAATGCGGGCAATGGTGGACTTTCCGGCGGCAACGGAACCGGAGACCCCGATGACAAAGGGCGTGCGATCCGCATGATCCTGGGACAGGAAGGTTGCCGAAGCCTGATGCAATTGCTGCACCGCTTCCACATAAAGGGACAACAAACGGGACAGAGGAAGGTAGAGGCGCTTGACCTCGTCAAAGGAAATGGGGTCGTTCAGGGCCCGCAACCGCTTCACGTCCGCCGGACTGAGGGTCATGGGCTCCCCCTGACGCAGGTCCGCCCATTGTTCGGCGGAAAACTGGCGATAGGGGGACAGATCAAACCCCTTGCGGGCAAGAGACATGGAATCACTCCTTGATCAGGGGCCGCTCGTTTATCCGGAAGGCAGACGGCCGCTCCTGTTCCGGCACATGTCAGGAACCTTTGCGCGCCGCCTTTTCCTCATGGCCGGAACGGGAGGTGCGCCTTTCCAGTTCCGCCAGTACCTGGTCCAGGCCGATACCCCGGCTCCGTAACAAGACCAGCAGATGATAGAGCAGGTCCGCGCTTTCTCCGATCAATTCCTCATCCGACTGCCCGATGGCGGCAATCACCGTTTCGGTGGCTTCTTCGCCCACTTTCTGCGCACAGGTGGAAACACCCGCCTGAAGAAGAAAGGCGGTGTAGGATTTTTCCGGATCATCACCCGTCCGGCTGCCGATCACATCATCCAGATCACTCAGGGAAAAACGCATGTTTTCTGCCTCGTTCGGTTTCAGGGGGCATCGCTGCGAACGGCAATGCCGCTGGCCTGCATATGGGCCTTGGCCTGCGCGATGGTATAGGTTCCGAAATGAAAGATGGAGGCGGCCAGAACGGCGCTGGCGTGCCCCTGTTTCACCCCGTCCACCAGATGATCCAGAGTGCCCACGCCACCCGAGGCAATCACGGGAACAGGAACCGCATCAGCCACAGCGCGGGTCAGTTCGAGATCAAAGCCGACCTGAGTGCCGTCCCGATCCATGGATGTCACCAGCAATTCGCCGGCCCCCCGTTCCGCCATGTCCATCGCAAATTCGATGGCGTCCATACCGGTGGGGCGCCGCCCCCCATGGGTATATATCTCCCACCGGGACCTGTTGTCCCCTTCTGGTTCCTGTTTCTGTCGCTGCTTGGCGTCCACCGATACCACGATGCACTGGTTTCCGAACTTGTCGGCGGCGCGGGCAATAAAATCGGGATCGGCCACGGCAGCGGAATTGATGGCAACCTTGTCGGCACCGGACAACAACAGGCGCCGGATATCCTCGATGGTGCGCACGCCACCGCCCACGGTCACCGGCATGAAACATTGCTCGGCGGTTCTTTCCACCACGTCGAAAATGGTGTCCCGGCCTTCGTGGGAGGCGGTGATGTCCAGAAAGGTCAGTTCATCAGCCCCCGCGGCATCATAGGCCATGGCCGCTTCCACCGGGTCGCCGGCATCAATGAGGTCAACAAAGTTCACCCCCTTGACCACGCGGCCATCCTTGACATCCAGGCAGGGTATGATGCGCATTTTCAGGCTCATGATGCTTCTTTTTTCCCCGCCTTTTCCAGAATGCTCAGCGCCTGTTGCGCATTGATGCGGCCATCATAAAGGGCGCGGCCCGATATGGCCCCTTCCAGAACGGAACATTCCGGACTGGCCAGTTTCTCGATATCGGCCATGGAGGCAAGCCCCCCCGATCCAATGACAGGAATGGAAACGGCCCCGGCCAGCTGAAGGGTTGAATGCCAGTTGATACCGGTCAGAACACCGTCCCGGTCGATATCGGTGAAGATGATGGCAGAAACCCCCTCCCCTTCGAAACGGCGCGCCAGTTCCAGCGCTTCAAGGGACGAGGTGGTGGCCCAGCCTTCAACGGCCACGCGGCCGCCCCGGGCATCAATACCCACCGCCACCCGGCCGGGAAAGCGCCGGCAGGCCTGTTTCACAAGATCGGGATCGCGCACGGCTACCGTGCCCAGAATGACCCGGGACAGGCCCTTTTCCAGCCAGTTTTCGATCTGGCCCAGGGTACGGATGCCTCCGCCCAGCTGCACGGGGAAATCCACCCGATCAAGAATTTCTTCCACCGCTTCGCCATTGCGCGAATCCCCGGCAAAAGCCCCGTCCAGATCAACCACATGCAGATAGCGGAACCCCTGTTCCTGAAAGCTATGGGCCTGGTCGGCCGGACTGTCATTGAATATGGTGGCCCGCCCCATGTCTCCCAGTTCGAGGCGCACGCATTTTCCCTGTTTCAGGTCGATTGCAGGAAAGAGAATCACGGTTTCCACCTCAAGAAGTTGGCAATCATTCGCAGGCCGGTCTTCTGGCTCTTTTCGGGATGAAACTGGGTGCCCAGCATGTTCTGGCGGCCCACAATGGCAGTAACGGGGCCGCCATGGTCGGTGGTTGCCAGCACATGGCGCCCATCTTCGGCCTGCAAATGATAGGAATGCACGAAATAGGCATGGGCGGCCTGTCCGTCATCATCCTGCAGTCCATCCAGAACGGGATGCGTAGCGATGACATGAAGGTTATTCCATCCCATATGGGGAATTTTCACACAGCGGCGGCCGTTCGCATCCTGACCGGGCACAAGGGCCGTGACCCGTCCCGGAATCCAACCCAACCCGGCATGGGTGCCCTTTTCCAGCCCGGCATCAGCCATCAGCTGCATGCCCACGCAAATGCCGAAAAAGGGAACGGCCTGTTGGCGAACCCGCTCATTCAGCGTATCCACCATGCCTTCAATGGCGTACAGTCCGGCCCGGCAATCGGCAAAGGCCCCGACCCCGGGCAGAACGATCCGATCGGCAGTGCGGACATCTTCAATCCGGGACGTGACATTTACCTGCATGTCCAGATCCGCTTCCCGGACCGCCCTTTCAAAGGCCTTGGCCGCCGAGCGCAGATTGCCCGATCCATAATCAATGATGGCAATGGTCCGGGCCATGAATCACGCTTTCAAACGGGCAGAAACAGAAGGAGAGGAATGGGCACGGAGCAGATAGAGGGCTTCGGCCTCTTCCAGATTGCTGGCAATCAATTCACCGGCTCTTTTCCATCCCCGGCGGTGCAGGTTGCGGGCAAGAAGATTGCTGGCCTCGAACCCCAGCCACAGCGCGCCGACGCCATAAAGGGCAGCAAGGGGCAGAATGAGGAAGGAAGAAAGCAGCACAAGGGAAATGGATATGGCTGCAAGAAGGGCAAAAAAGCGCCACAATCCCCGGAAAAGTACCCACACAGGGGCAAACAGAAAGGCCCACCAGTTGAACCGGTCCGGAATCAGGACAAGGGCGGCATCATCCGTCCTTCCGCTGTTTTGCATCGCCATGAAAAGT